>JAFXHW010000038.1 GCA_017533545.1 Clostridia bacterium | reverse complement strand
GAATCCGGCTACAGAGGCGAAATAATGCATCGCCTGTGGCGATATGATGCATTTGCTTTGCAAATATGATGTTGCTTCACTTCGTGCCGCAATGATGCGATGTTTGCCTCTATGTGCCCGCAGGCACACATCATTCGCGTAGCGAACATCATTGGCGAAGCCAACATCATTTTGCCGAAGGCAAACATCATTGAAAAAAGCACTTGCATAAGCAAGTGCTTTTTTTCTGGCTGCCAAAGAGGGACTCGAACCCCCGAAAACAGAGTCAGAGTCTGTCGTGTTACCATTACACTATTTGGCAATATATAGTGTGGTTCGTTCGGAACGGTATATATTATAGCAGACAAAGCCGCCTTTGTCAATAGCTTTTTGCGATTTTTTTGCGATTTTTTAAAAAAAGAGACTCGCATATTATACAGAAATTGGTATTGATATAGGTTGACAAACAAAAAATAAAAGTGTATAATTATATTCTGTACATCAGTTTTTGCACAAGGCAGGAGAGGAGGCGTTGTATGATCTGCAAAATAGCCGATCTTACGGTAGAAGTTCCGATATCGGGCGATATGGAAGAACGGTGCCGGGAATATCTCACGGACGGTCAGTCAAGCCCCGACATTGCTATTCTGTCCGATCAGTACAGACCCGAACGATACCCCAATGCAGGCGAAAAGCTGGTAGTATATATGGAATCGGGTTTTCAGTTTTACCGCGAGCTGCTTAAACACAACGGCATCCTGCTCCATTCGTCTGCTGTGGCATACGATGGCAAAGCGTACCTCTTTTCAGGCCCATGCGGAATGGGTAAATCTACCCACACCCGTCTCTGGCAGCAGACGTTCGGCGGAGAGGCCGTCGTTTTCAACGATGACAAGCCTGCCATTCGCAAGATCGACGGCGTATACTACGCTTACGGTACGCCCTGGTGCGGCAAAGACGGAATCAATGCCAATATGAAGGTCCCTCTGGCGGGAATATGCTTTTTAAAGCGTGGAGAAGAGAACAGCATCCGCCGTATTCACGGCTTTGAGGCCGCCAAATGCATCATGGCGCAGACTCTGCACCGATTCAAGGACGAAAGCAACCTTTCGCTCATGCTCTCTTTTGTGGACAGACTAATCGAAGAGATTCCCATCTTCGAACTTAAAAATCTGCCGGAGCCCGATGCGGCACGGCTCAGCTATCAAACAATGTGCCAAGCGGCCAAGGAGGTAGGTTTATGAAAATAAAAGAAGGATATGTGCTTCGTCAGGTGGCATCCAAGTGGGTCATTTTGCCCGTCGGCGATGCTGCCGCCAATTTCAACAAAATGATTTCGCTCAACGATTCGGGCGTGCTTCTCTTTAAAGCTCTCGAAGAGGGATGCGACCGTGAGGCGCTGGCCGATGCGCTGATGAATGAATACGAGGTCGAGCGCGAGCGTGCGCTTGAAGACGTTGACACGTTCACAGCAGCTCTCATTAAGGCCGGATGTATCGAAGAGTGATGCATCATTCGACAATATACCCTTTAACAGTATTTCGGAGGATTTTATGAAAAAGAAGATAATTGCCATCTTGATCGCAGTGCTGATGCTCCTGTCGAGCGGTATTGCGGTTTTGGGCACAAACTATTCGTCCACTCCCCTTCGCACAGCAGATGCGCTTTATCATCTGAAGCTCTTTTTAGGAACGGGCAGCAGCTACGATCTTGACAAAGATCTGACAAGAGAGCAGGGCATGGTGCTCCTTATCCGCCTTTTGGGCGTTGAAAAACAGGCACTCCAAGGCAAATACGACCATCCCTTCACCGACGTTTCCGATTGGGCAGACAAATACATAGGCTATGCATACGAAAACGGCATTACCGTGGGCATTTCCGACACCGAGTTCGGAGAGGGTCATATCATGACCGACTATATGTTCATCACTCTCGTGCTCCGCGCGCTCGGATACAGCGATCTCGGAGATAAAGCCCAGTTCGTTTGGGACGATCCCTATCAGTTTGCCCTCAGAGCGGGAATATTAAACAACGCAAAACCCGACAGAGTTTTCCTGCGCGCCGACGCGATAGTCATATTCTGGAATGCTCTGGCGAGAAACAATTTCGAGCTCGCTCGCTCTCTTGCTGAAAAGGGTGTATTTACCCCCCGCCAGCTTGAGGAGGCAATCGAGATATATCAGTACGGCCAGATCATATCTGATGACGTAACCGGCAACGAAACAACCGAAGATACGACAGAAGATACAACCGAAGATACGACAGAAGATACAACTGAAGACACTACCGAAGACACTACCGAGGAAGAAACCGATGCTCCCACTCCTCCCGATACTGAAATGACGTATGAAAAATACGAGGCGATGAGCGGTGCTGAACAGGAGGCCTTCTTCGAGTCCTTTGATGACCCTGCGGACTTCTTTGCATGGTATGCAGCCGCAAAGGCAGAGTACGAAGCAAACAACCCCAGCATTGAGATAGGCGGCAACGGCAATATAGACATCGGCGACATTCTCGACGGAAACAACTAAAAACGGACATGGACAGTAAAAATACCGTGCAGCTCAGCATGACCGATCTTTCGCCTCTCATAGCCGAGGCTGTTGAAAAGGGCGGAAGTGCCGAGATCACAGTTACGGGAAACAGTATGTACCCTATGCTAAAGCACCGCAAAAGCAAGGTGCGGCTGATTAAAGCAGATACGCTGAAAAAAGGGGATATCCCCCTTTATCAAAGAGATAACGGTGCATACGTGCTTCACCGCATCGTCGGCATTGATGGCGATACGTACATCATGTGCGGCGACAATCAATGGCACGTCGAACGCGGCATACGGCGCGATCAGATCGTTGCCGTTGTTACCGACTATTGCCGAAAGGATAAATGGAAGTCCTGTGCGGACAAGTCCTATCGCTTGTACGTTCGCCTTTGGGTCGGAATACGTCCGATCCGCCATATCGTTTTCGGAACCTTTCGGCGCATAAAACGCGCAATAATGGGAAAATAACAACAGCGTGGCTGATGCCACGCTGTTTTGTTATGGTTTCAATTATTTTACAACGATGTTCGCAAGCTTGTTGGGAACGTAGATCTCCTTAACGATGCTCTTGCCTTCGATGGCAGATGCGATCGCGGGGACCTCTTTAACAGCGGCCAGAACAGCATCCTTATCGGCGTTCATGGCGATGGTAAGGGTTGCGCGAAGTTTGCCGTTTATCTGAACGGCGATCTCGACAGAATTGTCAACAGTCTTCGCTTCGTCATATTCGGGCCATT
>JAFXHW010000006.1 GCA_017533545.1 Clostridia bacterium | reverse complement strand
TAAATCCCTGGCGGGATTTGCGATATACGCTGACGCGTGCGATATATCTTCGATGCGATATGCCCTTCGGGCGTGAACGCGCTTCGCGCGAGGGATTTATATCATATCGCAACCGACCGTAGGGAGGTTATATCGCATTTGAGCGAAGCGAAAATATATCGCATTTGCGTAAGCAAATATATCGTCAAAAAAGCTGTACTTGTCAAGAAAAAAGGACGAAGAATTACGAAAATTCTTCGTCCTTTTTTGTCGGTCGGTATGATTCAATTCACAACTGCTCTATAGCAGACTACCCCTATTGTGTCCGTTTTTTCGTTTATTTAAGTTCAATTATCTCGTATCCCGCCGCCTTTATCATACGGTTGAATACGGCAAGGCCTACGCCGTCACGCGAGGGCATTCTTGCGTATATGGTGCCCACTCCGTCAAGATCGCGCAGTGCGGCAAAAAGTCGGTGTGCCTGAGTAAGATGATCGTTTTTATCGCCGAGCGACATTGCGTGATCGCGGCTGAGAAGGCAACTGTCTCCATCGTAGCAAAGTATGGCGCAGTCGGTCTTGTCGGCGAGATATTCATACACACTTTCATCTTCGCCATCGAGCATGACCACCTTTGATTTGGGCGCATAGTGGCGGTATTTCATACCGGGAGCCAAGGGACGGGCGTCCGATTTCGCGGTTACCGAGACGTCGACGACAATGTCGTCGCATATCTCTTTGAGCATCTCAACGGTGACGGCGCCCGGACGGAGCAGGTATATTTTATCGTTTTTGGGCATAACGATGGTCGATTCGAGCCCGATCTCGCTGTCGCCGCCGTCGACGATGCAGTCGACACGGCCATACATATCCTCGAGCACGTGGCGGAGGGTTGTCGGGCTGGGACTGCCCGATATATTAGCCGACGGCGCGGCTATGGGGAGTCCTGCTTTTGCGATCAGCGCACGGGCGATCCGGTTTGAGGGCACGCGAACTGCAACGCTGTCAAGTCCGCCCGTCGTTGTATCGGGGACTATCGGCTCGCCATTTTCGTCGTATTTTTTGGGAAGGATGACGGTGATCGGTCCGGGCATAAAGCGCTCGGCAAGCTTTTTGTACATCTCATTTACCACGCAATACTTTTCGGCATCGTCGGCCGACGAAAGATGGCAGATGAGCGGATTGTCCGAGGGTCTTCCCTTTGCGGTGTAAATTTTGGCCGAGGCCGTCGAATCAAGAGCATTGGCTCCCAGTCCGTATACCGTTTCGGTCGGAAAAATTACAAGCCCGCCCTGTCTTATGATCTCGGCAGCCGTATCTATTTCTCTTTCACTGATGATCTTTGTATCCAATGTTTCCATTTCAAAACACACTTTTCAAAATTATTACATTGATTATATCACACAGTTTTTGCTCTGTCAATATTGACAGACAGAGTGAATAAACGAAAAATTTACAAATATCGTTTGCATTAATCCTCCATTTGTAATATAATAACCTAAATGGCAAAAAACAAGCTATAATACTATCAGTAAGGAATGTTTTAAAAAATGATCAATCTTTTATTGACCGCCACCACCGGCGATGCTACTACCACGCCTACCGCAGGTTCTCCCTGGATTACTCTTATCATGCTCGGCGCTCTTCTTCTCTTCTTCTATTTCATCATCTACCGTCCCCAGAAGAAGCAGGAAAAGCAGGTAAACGAAATGCGCAACAGCCTCGCTGTCGGCGATGAGATCACCACCACCGGCGGTATTATCGGACGTGTTGTTTCCATCAAGGACGAGACCCTTGTTCTCGAAACCAGCGCAGAGCGCACCAAGATCCGCATTCTCCGCTCTTCCGTACGTTCTATCGACGTTAAGGCAGACGACGCTCAGTAATCGGTAAAAAAGAGATAAAAAACCTCCCGTGTGCATATATTGGTTTTAAATATATGTTGCGGGAGGATTTTTTATGGATACCAAGGCCGTTCGTAATATTGTGACGGCAACTGCCCTTTCATACGGTGCGCTGCTTATTATCATGCTTATTTCGGCTGTTTTTCTGCCATCGATGACCGATCCCGACGGTGCGATCGGGCTGATCGGATCTATTTTATTCTTCGGCGGTGCTTTCTTTGCGGGATTTGCCTCGTCGAAGCTTAATTCTTCTTTTTTATCGTCCCTTTTCTCGGGCGCTCTGTATCTTTTGGTGATTTTTGTGATCGGTCTGTTCTTCAAAGGGGACAAGAGCATAGCATCGCAGATACTCTACAACATAATCGCTCTCGCTTTTTCTCTGCTTGGCGGTTTTGCGGCCTCTTTCAAGAGAAAAAAGCGTCTTTCGCCAAAAAAGATGCGGGATATGGCCCGCCGACGCGTACAAAGATGATGCCAAGAAAACAGCCGACGAAAATCGGCTGTTTTTTTAATGCATTTGCACTCGTTTTATTGACTTTTTTTGCTTTGTGTGATACAATTAACTAAATATAATCACATGATTATTGCATTTTTTCAAAATCAATACTCTATTTTAAAGAAGGAATATAAAAATGATTCAAAAACCCCGTGGAACGATCGACATTCTTCCGTCCGAATCGCCTCTTTGGCGCTATATAGAGGAAAGCGCTCGCCGTGTGTCCGCTTTACGCGGATTCGGCGAGATCCGTTTCCCCACCTTTGAAGCAACCGAACTTTTTAATCGCGGCGTGGGCGACACCACCGATGTAGTTCAAAAGGAAATGTATACATTTACCGACCGCGAAAACCGCTCGCTGACTCTTCGTCCCGAGGGTACTGCCTGTGTTGCGCGCAGCGTCGTTGAAAACAAGCTCTATGCCGATGCAATGCCCTTAAAGCTCTACTATCTGACAAGCTGTTTCAGATACGAAAAGCCTCAGGCGGGCAGAAGCCGCGAATTCTATCAGTTCGGTGCCGAAATGTTCGGCGCATCATCGCCCATGGCAGATGCCGAGGTAATCGCTTTGGCCGATGCGATACTGCGCGAGATCGGCATCGACAACACATCGCTTCACATCAACTCTATCGGCTGTCCCAAGTGCCGTCCGAAATACCGTGCCGCACTCCACGACTATTTTGAGGGACACAAAGAGGAGCTCTGCGACACCTGCCGCGGACGTCTTGACACAAATCCGCTCCGCATTCTCGACTGCAAGAGTCCTATCTGCTCCGAGATCGCGAAGAACGCACCCAAGACCATCGACTACCTCTGCCCCGACTGTGCCGCTCACCTTGAAGCTCTCAAAAAGGCACTCGATAAGCTGGGAATCGCATATTCCATAGACACCAAGATCGTACGCGGACTTGACTATTATACACGAACCGTATTCGAATTTATCGCCGAGGACATCGGCGCGCAGAGCACCGTTTGCGGCGGCGGACGATACGACGGACTTATCGAAGAGGTCGGCGGTCCCGCCACTCCCGGTATCGGCTTTGCGATGGGTATCACCCGTCTTATTCTCGCTTTGCAGAACAAGAAGGATGCCTCTCTTAAAGCTGCCGCTCCCTCCCTCTATGTCGCCCCTCTCGGAGAAAACGCTTCGGTTTACGCCATGGCAACCGTCGAAGCTCTCCGCAACAGCGGAATCTATGCCGAATGCGACGTTGTCGGACGCTCACTCAAGGCACAGATGAAATATGCCGACAAGACATCGGCCGCCTACACTCTTATCATCGGCGACGGTGAGCTTGAATGCGGCAAAGCCAAGCTCAAGAACATGGCAACGAGCGAACAGACCGAGATCGATATCAACGATATCGAGGCGCTGAAGGCCATTTTAACGAAATAACATTACCAACAATACATCATTAAGGAGTAACCGTCATGGGTGAATTATATACCAACAATGACAGAAGAACCGCCTTTTGCGGCGAGTTCAGAAAAGAGCATATCGGTCAGCGAGTAAACGTAGTCGGCTGGGCACAGCGTCAGCGCGACCTCGGCAGCCTCATTTTCATCGACCTGCGCGACCGCACGGGTATCGTACAGCTTGCTTTCGACGATCAGACAGAGAAATCGATCCACGATATGGCATTCAAAGTGCGCGCCGAGTTCGTTATCGCCGCCAAGGGTGTCGTTCGTATGCGCTCGTCTATTAACCCCAACATTCCCACCGGTGATATCGAGATTGCCGTTGACGAAATGAAGGTCCTTTCCGAATCGGAAACACCCCCCTTCGAGATCGTTGAAAACAGCGACGTTCGTCCCGAGCTCCGCTTAAAGCACCGCTACCTCGATCTTCGCCGTCCCGACCTTCAGTCCAATATCATCGCACGCGCCAAGATCTCCAATCTTGCACGCAATTACTTTGCCGAAAACGACTTTATCGATATAGAAACTCCCGACCTTATCAAGCCCACTCCCGAAGGCGCACGCGACTATCTCGTACCCAGCCGCGTTCATCCCGGCAAGTTCTATGCCCTTCCCCAGTCGCCTCAGGTATATAAGCAGCTTTTAATGCTCTCGGGTTTTGACCGCTATTTCCAGATCGCACGCTGCTTCAGAGACGAGGACCTTCGTGCCGACCGTCAGCCCGAATTTACCCAGATCGACCTTGAGATGTCCTTTGTAACCCAGGATCAGGTCATGGAAGTTGTTGAAGGCTTCCTCGTACGTCTGTTCAAGGAGTTCAAGGGAATCGATCTTCCCACTCCTATCCTCCGTATGCCCTACGTCGAGGCGATGAACCGCTTCGGTTCGGACAAGCCCGATATGCGTTTCGGCATGGAGCTGTGCGACCTTTCCGACATCGCCGCAAAGTGCGATTTCAAGGTATTCCGCGGCGCTGTTGAAGCAGGCGGAAGCGTCCGCGCCATCTGCGTCAAAGGCGGAGCAGACAAGCTTTCCCGCAAGGAGATCGACGCTCTTACAGAATGGATCAAGACCTACCGTGCAAAGGGAATGGCGTGGTACAAGTGTGCAAACGGCACCGTTTCGTCGTCCTATGCCAAATTCCTCACCGAAGAGGAAAATTCAGCGATCCTCGAAAAAGTCGGATTCGAGGACGGCGACCTTATCTGCATCATCGCCGACAAGAACTCAGTCGTATTTGATTCGCTCGGCGCGCTCCGCTGCGAGCTTGCAAAGCGTCTCGGCCTTATCAAGAAGGACGACTACAAACTTCTCTGGGTAACCGAATTCCCGCTTCTTGAATACAGCGAAGAGGAAGATCGCTACGTTTCGAAGCATCATCCCTTCACAATGCCTATGGCAGAAGACCTTGAATATCTCGACAGCGATCCCGGCCGCGTTCGCTCCATCGCATACGATATCGTAATCAACGGCAGCGAAGCCGGCGGCGGCTCGGTACGTATCCACCGTCCCGACATTCAGGCAAAGATGTTTGAAGTTCTCGGTCTCAGCAAGGAAGAAACCGATCTTAAGTTCGGCTTCCTCCTCGAAGCATTCAAATACGGCACTCCTCCTCACGCAGGCCTTGCATTCGGTCTTGACCGTCTTGTAGCGCTTATGCTCGGCATTGAGGATATCCGCGAGGTTATCGCCTTCCCGAAGGTACAGAATGCTTCCGAGCTTATGACTGCCTGCCCCGCGCCCGCAGACGAAAAGGCTCTTGCCGAGCTTTCCATATCGGTCGCCGCAACAAAAGAAAACGAATAATCACATTATCACACGAAAGATGGCACAAAAAAGTGCCATCTTTTTTTGATGGCACTTTTTTATTTATTCGATCTCCGTTACCGATATGCTGCCGATGATCCTTTTGACATCCTCATCATCAAGCGATATTTTTCTGTCGCCGTTTTGAAGAAGTATCATCACCTGGATCGTGCATCCGTCCTGTTTTGTATCCAGAATAATGTACGGATATCCCAGACTCGTGCAGGAAAAACCGTTCCATGTGTTTTTACCTACGGTAAATGGTTCTATATCGCAGACATCGTCGTAAAAGAATTTTGGTGAAAGATAGTATTCACTTTTGCCGTACATACAGACAGTAATACCTGCATGAGTGAAAATATCGACATCAACAGAGGCATCCTTATATACGTGCACCTTTTTCGGTGTTATTTTACCGTCGCTGTCAAGGCTTGAAAACACCTTCCAGCATTCGGGCACGTCAAGCTCAATGCATCCGTTGGAAAATACGGTATCAGTCATTTTCATGACCATAGCTTTCGCCTCTCGAAAGCTTCCTTTCTCGCGGAATTTGGACCGTTTTTCGAAGTAAAGCCGCCGATTCGATGAGAAACGTCACAAAATATCGTTTCTTACTTCTGAACACTCGCCAAAGCGGCGTCGGCCTTTTCTATCCAGCGTGTTCTGTCGCCGTACTGCATAACATCCAGTGCCTCAACGGTTTCCTCGGCGACGGTCTCGTCAACATTGCCCTCTTTAACGGCATTAATTGCGCCGGCAACCGCCTTTATGGCATTCATCTGTTTTTTGAATGTGTTGCCTATATTGCCAAGAGTCTTTTGGATTCCAAAGAGTGTATCAAAATATTTTGCAACCGAATTGTATGCTTTTTCACCGGCAACGCCTATACGGAATTCATAAAGTCCGGCAACGTTGTGGAAGAGCAAGCGGCAATAGTGCTTCGTTTCCTCTTTACCATCGGAATTCTTAACCGTTTCATATTCGTAGTCATATCCATACAGGTCGGCAATACGATAAACGCAAGCATGCTGTGTTTTGCCGAATATGAAGATCTTATAACGGTTTTCAACGAGTGCTATAAGTCCGGTTGATTCCGAAACGACAATTTCGGGAGTGGTTCCGATTCTCTTCAGCTTTTCTTCCTTATTCTTGGTCTTCTGAAGGGGCAAGAAAATCTGATTGAACACCTTGGTTCCGTATTCAACCTGCTCGATATGGGATTTTACCGAATCGAGTGTTGCCGAAACCTTGTCAAAATACTTCAGACACCTTTTTGAACAAACCTTGCGGCATATATAATTGCCGTCAGCTAATTTCTGTTCGGTGAGAAGATTGAGTTCTGCTCCGCAGATTGCACAAGTATGCTTTGCCATAGTTTTTCCTCCTGTATTTATATTAAAATTGGGTTGACTATAATGATGTTCTATCGGTCACTCGGCTTTGGTATAGCGTGACAGCATAACGTTAAGATATCCATCCTCGCTTCCTTTTGTCCAATCGTCTTCGCCCATGCCCGTGCTATACCAGAATTCGCCGTCGCGTTCTTCCCAGCCCATCTGTCCGCCGCTTATCATGCCTCGGCGCAAAACGATTCCGCCCGAGCTGACCGCTTCGTCTACTTCTTCTTTAGTTACCCCCTCCGGTAACGGAATGAGCATGTAAAGACTTCCGTCTTCGCAAATTTCTATTTTCGAGCCGATTATCTGCTTTCTTTCCTTGATTTCATCGGCCACTGCCTCTTCATCCGATTCGTCGATGTAGGGCATTGGAGATTTGAGATACTCCTCTGCATTGAGATATACAAACTCGTCAGATGCGTTCATTGTTCTGATCGAATCAAAATTCCAAATTCCAACGTATTTCATATTAGCTCTCCTTATGCTGTTTTGATATTAATTATTTACTTAATCTTCTTTTTTCTTTTTCGTCAAAACCGCAATAATCGCGATCAGGCAGCCAATGACAACAGCACCCGACGATCCGATCAGGTAAGGCGCCAGCTTCGACACATCTGACGTATTATCGCCGTCATCGGTTTCACTATCATCGGCAACATTGGTGGTATCCTTTACCGTAATGTATCCGCAATCATCGCACTTATTATCTGAATCGGCATCTGTATGATTGCCATCGCCGCAATCCTTCCATACAGGCACAAGCTCGACATTTCCGGTAAGCTTATCGCCTCGTTTTACCGTTTCACCCGTTGCTTTGTCTACCCAACCCTCAAAGATATTTCCGTCTTCTTTTGGCGAAAGAGTGGGAAGCTCGGGAACCTTATTGTCTTTGCCCGAAGAAAGCATTTCCTTCACCGGTGTATCTTTACCGTCCGACGGTGTAGCGGGAGTGTCCCCGGTATCGGGAGTATCACCGGTATCGGGGATTATAACGGGACGAGTGGGCAGCTTCGACACATCCTCGGGAATGGTAATTACAAACTTATCCTCAGGCTTTGTCAGCATGGGGATACTCTCTTTGAGCACATATCCGCATATCTTGCATTCTCTCTGCTTTTCGCCCTCAAAGGTATATCCTGCTTTTATAACAGTCTTCCATTCGCCCATTTTGTGAGAGGACTGATCTTTTGTTTCGTGGCATCTCGAGCACTCTTTGTAATGTCCGTCTGCGTCGCCGCTGTATACAAAATCATGACCCAAAGCGGCCTTTTCGGAATCGGTCCAGCTATGACCGCACGAACAGCTGTGAATTGTATATCCGGCAGCAAGACAGTCGGGATTTACAACGGTGTCGGTATATTCATGCTTATGTCCGCCGCTGAGACTGGGAATTGCTTCCTCTTTTTCATAGCCGCAATCAAGACATTCCTTGCTGATAATTCCTTCTTCGCCGTCGGTCGCCTCTTTTACGACAACACCCGATCCGAAGATATGGACATCGGCATCGATCCTTACTGAGCATCCTTCGCTGCACACTCTCCAGTGCTCATTCTCGTCGTAATCAAATTCAAGCTCATCGGTGATGCAATGATTGCCCTCGGTGCAGTAGTGGCTCTTCCATTCGTTACTTTCAATGCAAACTCCGTGGTCGCATCCGTAATCGAGCGACAGCTCGGCACAGCAATCCTCGCACATATCACAGTCGGAGCAGCTATCGGCGCAGTTTTCGCATTTGCCGCATTCGGCACATACCGCAGCGCAGTCTGCGCACAGCTCACCGCAATCAGAGCAGAGATTGTCAATGCAATCGGAGCAATAATGGCAGTCATCGCACATCTCATCGGCACAATCTATACACTTGCCGCAGTCGGGACAATATTCATTCGAGCAATCGCCGCATCTCTGGCAATCCTCGCACCAATATTCGGCACAATCGTAGCAAATAAGTCCGCAGTCGGAGCAGATATCGGCACAGCTTACGCATTTCTGGCAATCCTCGCACCATGTATCCTCACCGGCGCATTCGCGGCAAAGTCCGCAGTCGGTGCAGAATTCGTCGGTACACGAGCTGCACTTTTCGCCGCAATCGGGACACATATCGGCGCAGTTTTCACATCCCTCGCCGCACACGCAGGCAATGGCACAGTTTCCGCAAACTCCACATCCCGAGCAGAATCCATCTGCATCGGAGCAATCGCGGCAAAGTCCGCAATCGGAGCAGAACTCATCCGCACAGTTGGAGCACTTCTCGCCGCATTCCATACATACGTCCGCACAGTTTGTACATCCCTCGCCGCATGAGCAAACCATCTCGGCGCAGGAGTTACAGAGCGAACACTGTGCACAGAAGTTGCTTTCTCCCATACAGCTCATGCAAATGCCGCAGTCAACGCATATCTCCCCCTCCGAACACTGGTCACAGTGCTCGCCGCATTCGGAACAAACAACAGAGCAAGAGGAGCATCCCATTCCGCAGTAGCATACCATTTCGGTGCAGTTTTTACAAAGCTGACAGTTGTCGCAGAAGTGTCCCTCGCCGCCCGCGCAGTCGCGGCAGATACCGCAATCGACGCAAAGCTCATCGGATGCACAGTTTGAACACTTTTCGCCGCATTCCGGGCAGATTTCTGCACAGTAGGAACAGCCATCACTGCACCCCACGCAGATATAATCTACACAGAACTTGCAAACACTGCAGTTGGAGCAGAAATCGTCTTCGCCGCCGACACAGTCACGGCACGTGCCACATTCTACACACAATTCGTCGGGTGCACAGTTGGAGCACTTTTCCCCGCACTCCTCGCATATTACCTCGGCGCATTGATTACATCCGTTGCCGCAGGCACACAACACCTCAACGCATTCACCGCATTCGCCGCATTCGGCACAAAAATCACCGCCGGCACAGTCAAAACAGCGTTCGCACTCGCCGCAAAGTTCGTCGTCGGCACAATTTTCGCATTTTTCGCCGCAAGCAACACAGATAATCGAGCATTCCGAGCATCCATTGCCGCAGTAGCAGATTTGCTCAACACAGTTTTTGCAGTATCCGCAATCGGAACAATAATTACCCTCGCCGCCAACGCAGTCAAAGCAGGTTCCACACTCTATACAGATCGCATCCTCTGCGCAGGCAGTGCATTTTTCACCGCATTCAGTACATATATATGAACATTCTGAGCATCCGTTGCCGCAGGCACAGACGTATTCCACGCACATTTTGCATAAGCCGCACTCGGCACAATAGTTTCCTTCGCCGCCTCGGCATTCGAAGCACACTTCACAGTCGCCGCAAAGCTGATCATCAGCGCAGTTTTCGCACAGCGCACCGCACTCGGAGCATACAATGGCACACTCCGTACAGCCTTCACCGCATCCTACACAGACCTGATCTACGCAGAATTTACAAAGGTCGCAGTTAGCACAGTAGTTTCCATCACCGCCCACGCAGTCAAAGCAGACTCCGCAGTCCTGGCAAATGCCACCGTCTGCGCACATTTCACATTTTTCACTGCACGATTCACAGATAAGCACGCATTCGGTGCATCCCCTGCCGCATTCACATATGTAATCCGTACAGAATTTACACAGCAAGCATTCAGAGCAATAGTTTCCCTCGCCGCCGAGACAGTCAAAGCAGGTTCCGCAATCGGAGCAAAGCTCATCTTCCGCACAAACCATGCACTTTTCATTGCATTGCTCGCATCCTGTGGTACAATTTGAGCAGCCCTCGCCGCAGTAGCATATCCAGTCTGCACAGCCTATACACAGCATACAGTCGGAGCAGTACAGCTCGTTACCCGCGCACTCAGCACAAATGCCGCAGTCGTCGCAGATAAAATCGACACACTCCGTGCATTTTTCGCCGCATACATCGCAGACATCGCCGCTTGTCGAATAACATCCGCGACATTTTTCGTCGCACTCGCAGCAGTCTTCAAGACAGTTGCCGCAGTCATCGCACATCTCGTGATCGTCGTCACACGCGCCGCAATATCCGCAGTGATGCTCCTCGTAGCAGCTGCCTTCGGCTCCCTCACCGCAGTGATCGCCATTGTCGCATTTCCAGTCATCATAGCGATATCCGCCGCAGTACTCGCACTCAACTCCGTCTTCATAATCGGCATAAACGGGAGTCGCGGTGGCTGTAAGCACTGCCGTGAGAATATCCTCAAGCACCGCTAAAAGGTCGATATTTTCATTTTCTTTGACCTGTTCTGCTTTGTCACGATCGATATCAAGATGCAAATGCTCGGCATTTAGGGCATTTTGCATCGGGGCAATCATGAGTAATGCGCAGAGCACCAGGCTTAACAGTTTTTTTAATTGATAATTCATAACGGTTGTTTTTCCTTTCATCAAGGCAAAAATATCAGAATTTGCCGCTGCGGCCTCCAACGGTCGTTCCCCTGCTTGTTTTATGAGTAGACGATGACCCCGAGCTATCCGATCTTGCGCTTCGGTTCACCGTTCTGTAAAGGAAGAAGTCTTTGGAAAGATTAACATCAAAGCTTCCTTCCTTTGTGTAGTCTTTTGCATTCGCCTTATGTCTCACCGTTTTGAGCTTGGCTTTCTGCTTTGATACATAGATCCAGGCAGCCACAGCACCGATTATCAGACAAATGATAAGATTTTGACCAAATGGAAAGGGCTCTTTGGGAAGATCATCCTCATCGAAGGGATCTCCTGCTTTTGCCCGCTTGATAAAGTTATCACAGCAATCGACAAAAGCGCTGATTCCATTGAAGTAGTCATCGTCCGAAAGATAGGGCACAATCAGCTCGGATATATAATCAAATCCGACTTCTGTGACAGCGGTGATACCGTAGCCCGCCGTTAAAATATGCCAATCACGTTCCTCCATGCTCAAAAACAGCATTATGCAGCTTCTGTCGACGCCAATGCCGTAGCCGTGGTACTCAAACAACTCTTCAGCATAGTCGGACGCAGAAGAATACCCGATTGAATCGACGGTATATACAACGACGTCAACGCCATGCACATTTCTTAACTCGTTTAAATAGGCAAGAAGATAATTCTCCTCGGACATACTTAAAATATCGGCATCGTCGATAAGGCGAGGGCTTGTGCCGGATGCAAAAGAGGTAACAGATAGAGAAAGAAAAATGACAACGCAAAAAACAGCAATTAATACTCTTTTCATTACATCCGCCTCCTTTATAAAAGCCACATTATCCATGATACCGCAAAGCAGGCGGCGGTTATTATTCCCGTCAGAGCAAGCTGAAAACGTCTCGCAGCGGCTTTATCGACCGGGAGATCACCTGCAAATTTTCCGGTTTGACCGTTCATTGCAAAGGTGTATTTTTCACCGTTCCATGTTGTATTTAAAATCCACACCGGATAAAGGGCATATTTTGCATGACCGTTTTTCAACTGCAGAGCAGTGTTTTCGGCAATTACCGTGTCATATCCGACAACACTTGACGCGAACGTCTCCTCGGTGCTCTTTTTGATTCGCTCGTTTGCCCTCTCAATGCTCTTTTCGGAATCGACATCATATTTATCGGCAAGATATCCCGATAAATATGCGCTTTGGAAATCAAGAGCATCCGAAAAGCGATAGGGCTCGAGCGATTCCATCAGCGCATCGTCGATTTTCGACGAACCGTCAACGGGAACGTTTTCAAAACCGACTTTACCGCCTCGAACAACAGAATAAAATGATGTTTCGGTATAATTATATCTGCTGTCGCTCCAAAAACGTGTTTTCGATGCCTTATACCGAATCTGCGCCTCGGCATCGGTATCAAAAAGCCAAAACGGGACATAAATTCCCTTTACTTCTTCGATATGATTCTGATCTTTAAACGCCTGAGGCAAAAAACGCTTATTTCCGTAATGCTTTTTCAGCGCTTCGATTGCGGCCTTTTTATCCTGCTTGAACGGAATAACGTAGTCGGGCTTCAGTGCTCCCGAAAGCTGTCCTGTCATAATGATCGGATTGTCGCAATAAGGGCATCGGGAGGCGGCAGTGTTCACATCCGCAACTATTTCGCCGCCACACGACCGGCAACTGTATACCCGAAAATTCTCATTCTCCCCCTCGTCAAAGCGATTGCTTGTGTCCATCTCCCATTGCATATCATCGTCAATGGCTTCTTTTAACACATTATCATAAGAGGCGAGAGCTTCCATTTCAAATTCAGTGTCGCAATATGGGCACTTCATTTTCTGCAGATCGCTGTCGAAGGTTATCTCACCGCCGCAGCATGGGCATTTATATTCCAGCAGAGTTGACAAACTCGCTCACTCCTTTTTATATATTACTTTTTAAACTCAACAGCTTCATCAGTTGAAAACAGCTTGTATC
>JAFXHW010000037.1 GCA_017533545.1 Clostridia bacterium | reverse complement strand
TGTCTGCCTTGGTAGATCTCGGTGTCCCCGGGGCTTTCCTCGCAACCGGCTACGAGAGAGCCGACCATGACGACGCTGGCGCCGGCTGCAATGGCCTTGGGAATATCGCCGCTGTATTTGATACCGCCGTCAGCGATAACGGGGATACCGTATTTGCTTGCGGCTTCGAAAACGTCGTAGATAGCGGTGATCTGAGGAACGCCGATACCCGAAACAACGCGGGTGGTGCAGATGGAGCCGGGGCCGATACCTACCTTAACGCAGTCGGCACCTGCTTCGATGAGGTCAACTGCCGCAGCGGCGGTTGCAATATTACCTGCAACGAGCTGAGCGTTGGGGAAAGCGGCCTTTACCTTCTTTACGCAGTTGATGATGTTCTGCGAATGGCCGTGAGCCGAGTCGAGCACGAGGAAGTCGGCGCCGACAGAAAGGAGCGCGCCCGCTCTTTCAACAACGTCGGCGGTAACGCCGATAGCGGCACCGCAGAGAAGTCTGCCTGCCTCGTCTTTGGCGGCGTTGGGGTATTTGGTGGCCTTTTCGATGTCCTTTATTGTGATAAGTCCGCGCAGACGGAAATCCTTATCAACGATGGGGAGCTTTTCAACCTTGCACTTGCGGAGGATCTCCTGAGCCTGCTCGAGAGTGGTTCCCTCGGGAGCGGTGATGAGGTTTTCCTTGGTCATAACCTCGTCGATACGCATGTCATGCGAAGTAAGGAAGCGCATATCGCGGTTGGTGATGATACCGATAAGACGGCCGTTGTCGTCAACTATCGGCACACCGGAGATTTTGTATTTGCCCATCAGCTCGTCCGCTTCGTAGACGTAGTTGTCGGCCTTTAAATAGAAGGGATTGACGATGACACCGTTTTCCGAGCGCTTTACTCTCTCCACTTCGTCCATCTGCTTTTCGATGCTCATATTCTTGTGGATAACGCCTGCACCGCCCTCACGAGCCATGGCGATGGCGAGGCGGGATTCGGTTACGGTATCCATAGCAGCACTCAACAGCGGGATATTGAGCTTGATTTTGTTTGTCAGTCGTGTTTCAAGAGATACGCTGTTGGGCAGGACGTCACTTTTGCGGGGGATCAGAAGAACATCGTCAAAGGTAAGTCCCTCCTTGACGAATTTCTGACTGTAATTAGCGTTGATTTCGTTCATACAGCAATCCTTCTCCTTTTTATTGAATTTAGAAAATACTTTCCTATCTTATTAAATAAATATTTTACATTATAAAGGGTACTTCTGTCAAGTTGATTTTTTGAATTTTAACAAACAAAAATGTTGATTTTTGATTAAAATGCAAAAGGACCGTATTTTTTGAAAAAATATGATTTCGAACTCTTGAATTTTCAAAAAAATATGGTAATATATATTCGTAGAGATAAACCGTTTCACACACAAAAGGAGAAAACAATGAGAGTAAGAATCAATCTCGACACAATGACAAAGATCAATCAGTTCGTTGCCGATGCAACCAAATATAGCGGAAACATTTTCCTTACCGACGCAAAGCGCAATTTCATCGTATCGGCAAAGTCGATGCTGGGTGCCGTTTATTCCATGGAATGGGATGAGGTATGGTGCGAAGCCGACGAGGACGTTTACCGCATTGTCGGCAAATATATGGACGAATCGGTCGGCTGATATTTGATTTAAAATTAAAGGACGTGCATTGGCGCACCTGCCGTAGTGCAGGTGCGCCGCGATATAAATCCCTTGCGGGATTTGCGATATACGCTGACGCGTGCGATATATCTTCGATGCGATATGCCCTTCGGGCGTGAACGCGCTTCGCGCGAGGGATTTATATCATATCGCAACCGACCGCAAGGGAGGTTATATCGCATTTGCGTAAGCAAATATATCGCCATAAAAAAGATGTACTTGTCAAGAAAAAAGGACGAAGAATTTTCGTAATTCTTCATCCTTTTTTGTCTGTCGGTATGATTCAATTCACAACTGCTCTATAGCAGACTATCCCGTTCGGTCGGGATTTTTTATTATATTACTTGCTTACTTTTCTCTGAATTGCCTTAACGATCTCAACTATCGGGATAACGAGTACGCCGAGTCCGATTGCGATTGCATATTCAACAAGTCCTACGCTTTCAAAGCCGAAAGCTGCTGCAAGGAAGGGGATCTCGCAAACTGCAGTGGTAGCGATAAGCGAGCCGATCGCAGCAAACCAAAGGGTCTTGTTCTGCGAGCCGAGCTTGAATATGCTGCCTCTCTGCGAGCGCATATTGAAGCTGTGGAAGATCTCAGCCATCGACATGGTAAGGAAGGCCATTGTCATGCCGTGTGAGCTATTAGTGATCTCAAAATTACCTGTTTCAACGAAATGACCGATGAAATAGGAAGCGAGGGTGAGAATGGTAACCATTATTCCCTGATATGCAATGTCAACACCCATACCGCCCGAGAAAATGCCCGATTTAGCTTCGCGGGGCTTACGGTTCATAATGCCGGGCTCTGCTTTTTCCATACCGAGCGCAAGTGCGGGGAAACAGTCTGTTACGAGGTTGATCCAGAGCAGGTGAACGGGCTTTAAGATAACAAATCCGAGGAGGGTCGAGAAGAATATCGAAAGCACCTCGCTCATATTCGAACCGAGCAGGAACTGGATCGCCTTACGGATGTTGTCGTAAATACGTCTGCCCTCTTCAACCGCGCCTACGATGGTAGCAAAGTTGTCGTCGGCAAGTACCATATCGGCAACATTCTTTGTTACGTCGGTACCGGTGATACCCATACCTACACCGATATCGGCCGATTTGATGGAAGGAGCGTCGTTTACGCCGTCACCGGTCATCGCGGTAACGTAACCTGCCTCGCGCCATGCATTGACTATGCGAGTCTTATGCTCGGGCTGAACGCGCGCATAGACGCTGATATTCATGAACTTTTCTTTGAAATCCTCGTCACTCATATCGTTGAGCTGGGAACCGGTGATAGCGTAAGTTTCTTCGGTGATGATGCCGAGCTCTTTTGCAATAGCAACTGCGGTGTCGACATGGTCGCTGGTGATCATGATGGGGCGAACGCCTGCACTGCGGCATTCAACGATGGCTGCCTTTACCTCGGGACGAACGGGGTCGATCATACCGCAAAGGCCGACGAAACAAAGATCATTTTCGAGATTTTCTGCATCGAAGTTATCGGGATCATTTTCCCATGATCTCTCGGCGCAGGCAAGCACACGGAGTGCCTTATCTGCCATGGCCTTATTTGCCTTGATTATCTCATCCTTATATTCATCGGTCATGGGAGTGATCTGACCGTCTTTTTTGTAGAATGCGCACTTTCCGATAACAACGTCGGGCGCACCCTTTGTATACTGAATAACGCCACTCTCACCGCGGTGAACGGTGGACATCATCTTTCTGCCCGAGTCGAAGGGAGCTTCACCGATGCGGGGATTTGCACTCTTGAGTGTGCTCTTGTGGAAGCCGAGCTTGTTTGCCCAGACAACGAGGGCTGCCTCGGTAGGCTCGCCTGTGACGTTACCGTCAGAGTCGATCTCGGCATCGCAGCAGAGCGCCATTGCGCTTGCAAGCTGCTTTTCATCGTCACCGAAGAAATCGACAACAGTCATCTTATTCTGAGTAAGAGTACCTGTCTTATCCGAGCAGATTATCTGCGCGCATCCGAGAGTTTCAACTGCGGTGAGGCGGCGAATAATCGCGCTGCGCTTCGACATATTGGTAACGCCGATGGACAAAACGATGGTTACAACTGCGGCAAGACCCTCGGGAATAGCGGCAACTGCGAGAGATACCGCAACCATGAAGGAATCGAGCAAGAGCTCAAAGCTGAAGCTGCCTGCGCGAAGCACCTGAACGGCAAATACGATAATGCATATTCCGAGTACGAGCCAGGTGAGGATCTTGGAAAGCTCGCCGAGCTTTCTCTGGAGGGGTGTATCTCCGTCCTCAGCCTGCTGAAGCGCGCCTGCGATCTTACCCATCTCGGTATCCATACCTGTTGCTGTTACAACAGCTGTACCGCGTCCGTAAACGACGGTTGAGCCCATGTAGAGCATATTCTTGCGGTCACCGAGGGGAACGTCCTTTTCGCCCTCACGAAGATTTATAATGTCTATAAACTTAGTTACGGGAACCGATTCACCGGTCAGCGCGGCTTCCTCGATCTTAAGGCTGGCATTTTCAAGAATACGAGCGTCTGCGGGGACCGCATCGCCTGCTTCAAGGAGA
>JAFXHW010000036.1 GCA_017533545.1 Clostridia bacterium | reverse complement strand
GGCTTTTTCCGTCGAGGATCGCGCCGAAAAGCTCGCCCTCCGAGCAGGCGGAGCCGATGATAAGTCCCTCGCGGTGCTGACTCAGTACCGTTTTGGGAATACGCGGATGGCGCTTGAAGTATTTTAAGTATCCGAAGGATACGAGTTTATAGAGATTTTTAAGTCCGACCTTGTTTTTGACAAGCAGGATGATATGATTTGTGCGCAGCTTTGTGGGGTCAACCTTGTCGCTCATGGCGTTGACCATCGATCCGACGTCGTTTACTCCCTCTTCCTTTAACTGCTCGATCATTTTGAAAAAGATGTGGGCGAGCATTTCGGCATCGTCGGACGCGCGGTGATGGTTGAACTGACCGAGCTTGTAATGCTCGGCGATAACGTCGAGCTTGTGCGATTTGAGCTCGGGATTTAAGTATCGCGACATCGAAACGGTGTCGATGTATGTGTTTTCAAATTCAAGACCGAAATTTTCGGCGGCACGGCGTATAAAGCCGGTATCAAATGAGGCGTTGTGGGCAACGAACACGCCGCCGTCGGCAAAGCGCAAAAAAGCTTCGACTGCCTCTTTCTGGCTCGGTGCATCGGCCACCATCTCGTCGGTGATGCCCGTAAGACGGACGATCTCCTCGGGAATGGGCATTTCGGGATTGGCGTAGGTGTTGAAAACGTCCTTGACCTCGCCGTTTTCGATTGACACGGCACCGATTTCGGTGATCTTGTGGTTTATATTCGAAAGACCCGTTGTTTCAATATCGAAAATTACGAATCTGCCCTTAAAGGGAATGACCTCGTTTTTTGCGCCGTCGGTCTGATAAAATACCGCCTTTGCGGTATCGTCGGCGAAATATCCCTCCATACCATAGATGACGTTCTGGCCGATCTTTTCGGATGCGGCCATGGCGAGCGGGAAGGCCTGCACGTTGCCGTGGTCGGTGATGGCGATGGCCTTGTGTCCCCATTTTTGGGCGAGCTTTACCATGTCGGCGGGCACGTTGATGGCGTCCATCGCCGAAAGCTGGGTGTGAAGATGAAGCTCAACGCGCTTTTTTTCAGCGTTGTCCTTTCTCTTCTTTTCCTTTATTTTGTACGCCGCCATCGGAGCAAAGACGAGCTCACCGTCAAAGCGGTCGATCTCGGCGTGACCCATCATGGCCACGATGTCGCCGTTGTGCAGTGCAGAGGTGAAGGTGTCGGCCTCGTCAAGTTTGAAAAGGCGCTTGCACCAAAGAGAGGACATTCGGTCGGTAAGCCCGAAATTTACCGTCGCCTTGTCGCCGCGTCGGGTGTCCTTGCGCTCCATGCCGAATATTTCGCCGGTAACCACGATGCGTTTTTCGGGCTTTGTTACATTTGTTATTGGGGTGGGTTTAACTATAAACTCTTTGCCCCATACGAATTCCTTTTCGGAGATATCAAAGGTTATGTTTCCTATCTTGAATACGTCGTCGGTGATGTTTTCAACGTTCTCGGCGCCTTCGAAAATGGAGTTTGCCTTATCCTGAGCCGCCGCTTCGGGCGCGGGGGAGGACATCGCGATTTCGCGCGACATATCCAAAAGGCGCTGGCGCTGCTTTTCTTCGTAATCTATCTCGGGTGCTTCGTTTGAACGGACTATTTCGACCTTAAAGCGTAGACCGAATTCGCTTTCAATTATGTTCGCAATTATCTCGGGTGTTTTTGCATCGGCGAGCAGCTCGATGCCCCCGTCGCAGGAGACGGTTTGGATCGTAATGCTGTCGCCTTCGATACTGCAGTTGTATTTTTCAAAAAAGCCGCGCGAAACCGCGCCGATCCTCTCGCTTTCGGCGATGATCTGACTCATGTAATCGACACTAAACAGCGAAGAGTCGTAATGAGGCAGAATACGGACGCAGTTGAGTTCGTATTCGGCGCGAATCGATTCCTCAAGCTTGTAAAGGGTCGCCTTTTCAACCGTCTGTTCAAAATTTGCATGGCATTCGATGATCTTCTTTTCTTTTTCAACGCGTACTGCCGTTGCGACGGCATTTTTCATGATGTCGCGAAAAGCGCCGTTGGGATTGTATTTTTTGAAAACCTCGAGAAGTGTCTTTGACATTTTTATCTACCGTCTTAAAAAAATTATTGTTTAATAAAACACGCCAAAGGGACTTTGACGTGTTTTTCGGTCAGTTGCTGTCGGTAAGTGCTTCGGTCGTTTCTTCGGCCATTTGTTCGTCGTACCAGGTGTGGTAGTTTTTCATAAGCTTGTCCAGCCAGACCACGGTGGAGAAAAAGGCGTAGGGCTTGACGTCCGAGTCGGTCATTACTACGATGATGTAAGGGTGATCGGAAACGACGAGACCTGCATCGCCGTATGCGTTTTCACTCCAGCCCGATTTGTGTGCGATGACGTCGTAGTAGACGTTGCCGTAGTCCTCAAGCGCAATTCGGATATCGTTGAGGTTGTTGGTGGTCAGCTGCTCCCATAAAAAGCGTCCCTCGGGACACTCGTCGCGGAAATTGTATATCTCCTGCCAGATAAGTCCCAAATCAAGAGGGGAAAGGGGAGACCAGCGGTTGCCCACTCCTATGCGGTTGATAACACCAAGCTGTTCCATAAGCTCGTTGTATCCGTCGTATCCGAATCGGTCGATGAGCATGTAGTATGCGATGTTATCGCTTTCATAAAGCATATGCTCGATGAGCTGATATACCGTCAGCTCGGCGCCCAGTCCGAGCTTGCGGATGGTGCTCGTGCCCTTGACGTAGTGCTTGCCCTCGTAAACCATCGTTTCCTCAAAGCTGCCCTCGCCCTTGGCGATCTGACGGCAGACGAAGAGAGCGTATCCCGCCTTTATGGTGCAGGCAGGGGCAAAGCGTCCGCGGGCGTTGTAGCCGAACGATGCGCCCGTCTCTAAATCGAGCACGTAAAAGCCGAGGTTAAAGTCGTTTTTGTCGCGTCCGAGAACACCGTTGAAATAGCGGTTTTGCGAGGCCTCGGTAACGAAATATTCGGTGTGGTTTGATGTGATCTTGTCGGTAACGAAGCGGTCGTCGGCGTGATAGTCACGAACGACGTCGGGGAGAACGTACTCCTCGGGCGCTTCGGGAAGGAAAATGTCGCTCGATATCGTTTCGGCGTCTTCGGCGGCCGTCGAAAAGGTCTCGGGGACCTCGGTCGGGGCCATCATGCCGAACGATCGCGGAATGCAGGAGCTTGTCACGATCGATAAGACGAGCAACAGTATTAAAAGGGTGATCTTTTTCATTTTTTGCCTTTCGAATGGGGGATATATAAAGGGCGACCCCTTTGGTAAAAAGCCGTTTTTATGGGCTTATTGTAATTTAATGATAGATATATACATAATAACACGAATAGCAAAAAAATACAATAGCCGACAGAATAATAAATGTAAAATAATTTCCCTGCAGTTTTTTGCTCCCTGCAGTTCTTTGCTCCCCGCAGTTTTTTGCTCCCCGCAGGGGCGCGAAGCGACTGAAAGGGGTATATGCACAAGATTTGTGCGGTATGCGCCCCTACGATATGGAATCGGGCGGGGCGAATCATATTTTCGCCCGTTTTTCAGTAAAATTAAATAAAAGACAGCCCGGAGAAAAAAGATGATCGAATCGATAAAAAAGTACATACCCACTGTCGGTGTCCTTGCGGCGGCGTTCGTCCTTTTGAGGTATTTCAGACCTGTCGCTCTGACGGCGATTTTTATACTCGCGCTCTCATATATACTGCATTGCGCGGTCGATTTTTTAAAATTGCATTTGAATATCCCCAAAAGCATCGGCTGTGTTGTTTTGATGCTCTCGATGGGCACGGCGCTGACGCTTTTCGTTGCATATCTCACCCGACGTGCGGTGTTCGAGGGCAAAAGGATATGCCAATATATCGCAGATAATGCCGACACTATCGCCATGGAGATAAGCAACCTTGCAGATGGTATCATGGGCGGTTTTTTTGCCCTTTTTGAGCATCTCGGCATCGATTTTTTTGACTCGTTCGACATTTATGCCGCCGTTTTCGAGCTTGTGGCATCCTTTGCCGCCGACGCGGCAAGAACATTGCCGTCGGCAGCAATTGGGATTGGTATTTCGCTGCCCGATCTGCTTTTTGCCGCTATCAGCGGCATTTTTGCGATATTTTATTTAGCTCGCGATTGGGATATCATCATGACCTTGGCGGCAAAGATGGTGCCGACGAGTTGGCGCCATCGGACAATGCAAATAAAAAAGGTGCTTAAAGATGCCCTTAAAAGTTGGATAAAAACCTCGCTTTTCGGGGCGGCGATAAGCTTTTTGATCACCTTTCTTGGCACAAGCATACTGAAATTCAACTGTCCGCTCATCATTTCGCTCATCTCGGCGGCAATTGACGCCCTGCCCGTCGTCGGATGCGGACTCATGCTCGTCCCGTGGGGGACATTCCTCATGCTCGGAGGCGCAAAGTATGAGGGGGTCGGTCTGATCATCATTTATGCGGCTGTATTTTTGGCAAGGAAGATAAGTGAGCCTCGGCTGATCGTTTCAAAAACGAGTGTGCACCCGATTGTTGCACTTATCGTGCTTTATTTTTGCACACGATTTTTCGGCATCGTCGGCGCACTCGTCACCCCGATAGTGCTTGCGGCGGCTGATAACAAGAAAAGCCACCTTTGAAAGGTGGCTTTTTGCTGTTTTTATGCTTATCTTATCTGTCCGTTTCCCTCAACGAGATACTTCACGGTTGTCAGCTCGAAAAGTCCCATGGGTCCGCGCGCGTGAAGCTTTTGAGTGGAAATACCGATCTCGGCGCCGAATCCGAAGCAGCCGCCGTCGGTGAATCGGGTGGAGGCATTGACGTATACCGCCGCCGCATCGACGTCGCGCTTGAAAAGAGAGGCGGATTCGAGCGATTTTGTGATTATCGCCTCGCTGTGACCGGTAGAATAGCGTCTGATGTGATCGATCGCTTCGTCTATGCTGTCGACAACGCGGACAGCCGCTATGTAGTCGTTGTATTCGGTATCGTAGTCCTCTTCACTTGCCGATTTGCAGCCGAGGATCTCTACGCAGCGCTCGTCGCCGCGTATCTCGAGCGGATGTGTGCCGCTGTTTGTCATTGCGGCAAATTTGGTGAGAAATTCTTTTGCGGCCGACGCGTGCACGAGGATCGTTTCGATAGCGTTGCACACCGACGGTCGGGACATTTTTGCATTGACGGCAACGGCGAGCGCCATATCGATGTCGGCGCTTTCGTCAACGTAGAGGTGGCAGTTGCCCGCGCCGGTTTCAATGACGGGAACGCGTGCGTTCTGCACTACGCTTTGGATAAGACCCTTGCCTCCGCGGGGAATGAGAACATCGACGAGTCCGCGCATCTCCATAAGCGATTTTGAGCTTTCGCGGTCGGCCGAATCGATAAGGCAGACCATGTCGGGATCGACGCCTCCCTTTTCAAGAGCGCGTCTGATGGCGTTGACTATCGCGCGGCTCGAGTTGAGCGCCTCCTTGCCCGAGCGAAGCACGCAGGCATTGCCCGTTTTAAGGCAGAGTGCGGCGGCATCGGCGGTGACATTGGGGCGGGCTTCATAGATTATGCCCACAACTCCGAGCGGAACGCGCGTTTTTTCGATAATGAGTCCGTTGGGACGTACAGTACGCTCGCCCGAACCTACGGGGTCGGCAAGAGAGGCCACCTCGCGCATGGCATCGGCGATCGCTTTTACTCGCTTTTCGCCGAGCGCGAGTCGGTCGAGCATGGTTTTTGCAACTCCGTTTTGCTCGGCGTTGCTCAAATCCAGCTTGTTCGCACAGAGTATCTCGTCAAGCGAGGACACAAGCTCGTCTGCGGCCGAGATAAGAAGCGAATTCTTCTTTTCGCCAGAAAGGGCTGCTCCCGCGCGGGATGCTTTTTTTGCTTTTTTACACAAGTTTTCTACGTAATTGAAAATTTCTGACATAACGGTGTTTTGCTTTTATTGTAAGCGTCCTTTCGGTTGAACTTGTTTTAAAACTCATTTATTGCATTGACAAGTGCATCAACGGCTTCACTTTCGCTCACCTTGCCGCAGATGACTCCCTTTTTGAATAGGAGTGCTTCGCCAACTCCGCCCGCGATTCCGACATCAGCTTCGCTTGCCTCGCCGGGACCGTTCACCGCGCATCCCATAACGGCGGCGGTGACGGGGCGGGATGGGTGTGTATCTCCGTTCTTGCATCGGCGCTCAAGCTCGTTTGCGATGCCGATAAGGTCGAGCCTTGTCCTTCCGCAGGTCGGGCAGGATACGATGTTCACTCCGCCGACGTATGCGATGCCGACGGCGGCCAG
>JAFXHW010000035.1 GCA_017533545.1 Clostridia bacterium | reverse complement strand
TTTGCTCTGAAAGATGGATATAAATCACACTTAAAGGAGCTTTCGCCGAGCGAAGACTACGGTTGTCAATATGAAAAAAATAAAAGATGGTATTCGCAGTTATTTCATATTAAGCAAACGGCTTTTACATAAAAAGAGCTTTGTCGCTATCCTTGTTTTGGTTTTTCTGATTGTGGGAGCATTGGCGTTTGCCGCCAATAAGGGGGACAGCGGTATTATCACTGTCGCCGTTGCCGCAGAAAAACCGAATGATGAGATAGCTGATGATCTTATTAATACTCTGCGAAACGAGAATGGGCTTATACGCTTTTTGCACTGTGTCAGCCCCGGTTCTGCAAAAGAGGCTGTTGAAATGGGACAGGCAGATGCCGCGTGGATATTTCATGGTGGGCTCGATGAAAAAATCAGAAAGTATGTAAATCATTCAAATCCACAAAATGCATTTGTTACCGTTATTCAGCGTGAAGAAAGCGTGTTTTTGCGCCTTTCGCACGAAAAGCTGAATGCGTTGCTCTATCCTTATGTTTCACGCGCGCTTTTCCTTGAAAGAGTTGATGATGCACTCAACGAAGCTGCCGATAATGCAATCGACTACTATTTTGCAGTCAATGCCGATGGAAGCGACCTTTTCGAATTTGTATACGTGAGCGACGGCGGAGCCGATGAGGTTGCGGAGTCGGAAAATATGAACTTTCTCGTATCTCCTTTGCGCGGCCTTTTGGCGGTCATGGTCGTTTTGAGCGGTTTTGCCGTGGCGATGTTTTATATGCAGGATGAATCGCATGGAATTTTTGACCGTTTTCCAAAGAGCGCAAACTTTTCATTTTCTGTCGTTTATCATTTGTCCGCAGTATTCATGGTTGGAGCGGCGATGTTTGCTGCATTGCTGATAGCCAAAATGTCGGGGGAAATAGGATATGAGCTGCTTGTCAGTACGGTCTATTGTGTCGCCGTGACAGCATTTTGCATGTGTCTGAGGATGATATTGCGCGATATCCGCCTGTTTGCATCGCTCGCTGTTGCGTTGACGGTTGGTATAGTGGTGCTTTGCCCGATACTGTTCAGCGCGCCTGATCTTCCTATACTGCAGTATTTGCTGCCGACATACTATTACTTAAAGGCAGCTGCAAGCATAAAATATTTGATATACATGATGGTGTACAGTATCGTCTGGTTCGTTTTGGCGTTTTTGCTTCATACGCTCCGCGCAAAGCAGAGAAGATAAAACACCGCCATACATTTTTGCAGAAAGCTTATTAAAAAAGGTCCGTCTTCTTACGAAGACGGACCTTTTTTATCGATATGTTCTTTTACTGCTCTAAAGTGCTGTTCGCGGTTGAAGTATCTGTAGGCTGGCCGTTAAGCTCAGCTGTTTTTTCTGCGGGCGCTTCGGCTTTCTTTTTGTTGGCGTTTTTGACTTTGGTTATAACGTAGCTTGCGCATCCGCCGATACAGAAGATAAGACTTATGGCAAGGTTGCCGTAAGCGGTTTTTGCAATCTCGCTTTCTTCAAGGAAGAGAGGGACTGCCTTTACCGATTCAACAAAGGTAAGGGTAAAATCAACCTCGCCCAATTCAAACCATTCTTTATATGCGGCGTAAATATCGTACGAAAAGCTCAGATACCATGCAATCACCATTACCAAAATCGAAACTACAGCGGCGATAATGATGCCTTTTTTGCTTTCTTTTTTGGCGAATACGGCATATCCCTTAACAGCGCAAACCGCGCCTATAAGTCCGCTTATGGAGGCGATGTAACCGAAAAGATTAAGAATAAAATATACGGCGGCACCAACTAAAGAGAAGAGAAAGGCTCCTACTATACCCGCAAGGACGTTTTCGGAAACTTCGGTGTTTTGATTGTCAATGTAGTTATTCATTTTTTCCCCCAAAAGCATTTTTGTTGTCATTATTGTACCAAAAAACGAATTAAATGTCAATATATCTCGATGCTGCGAGAAAAATAATTCATATCGTCCGGCTTTGATAAAACGGTTTGTTGACAAATAATACAGCTTGTGTTATCATGAATTTACCGTTATATTATTTTGAGAGGTGCACTTTGAACAGAATACTGCTTGGAGCAAACTATTATCCCGAGGATTGGGATGAAGAAAATATAGACTTTGACATTCAAAAGATGCATCAGTGCGGCTTTAACGTCGTAAGAATTGCGGAATTTGCATGGAAGAAGATGGAGCCGAGCGAGGGAGAGTATTGCTTTGATTGGCTTCACAAAGTAGTTGACAAAATGAAAGAGGCCGGCATCGGTGTAATTTTGGGAACTCCCACCGCCACACCGCCAAGCTGGCTTATAAAGAAATTCCCCGATATGGCGATGCTCGGTCCCAATGGGATCAGAACAAGTCACGGAGGCAGACGACATTGCTGCTCGAATAATCCGGGCTATATAAAATACAGCGCCAATATCGTCGAAAAGCTGGCAAGTGAGTTCGGCATGGACGATGGAGTTATCGGCTGGCAGATCGATAACGAGATCTACCATTTCGGCACGGGATGCTGCTGTGAGCATTGCATGGATGCCTTCCATAACCACCTTGCCGATAAATACGGTGATGTAGATAGTGTCAATATGGCGTGGAATCTGAACCTTTTCAGCCAGGCTTACGATGATATATGCGATATCCCCGCGCCCATTAATACATGGCATAACCCTCATATCACCCTTGAATGGAATCTTTCGCATTTTGACGGACACATGAAATTCGTCCATATGCAAGCCGATATAATCCGAAAATATTCGTCCGCCCCCATCGGCACCGATACCATGCCTTTCGCGGGATTTGATTACCGAAAGCTCAACGGTCCTCTTGACGTTGCGCAGTTCAACCATTACAGTACCGATCTTGTTTCGGTCGCCATGTGGATGGACTATATGAGAAAGTTCTCGAGCATTCCTTTCTGGAACACCGAAACCCAGGCGACTTGGAACGGCTCTACCTGCCCCGATCACGCAGTTATGCCAGAGGGATTTATTTACATGAACACATGGCTGCCCATAATGCTGGGCGGCGAAGCTAATCTGTATTGGCTGTGGCGTACGCATTGGGCGGGACATGAGCTTATGCACGGCGCTGTTCTCGACAGCTCGGGCCGATTTACCCATACTAACTGCGAGATAAGAAAGGCTTCCTCGGAATTCAAAAAGGTAAGCGGTTTTCTGTCGGATTATAAGGTTGAAAGCGACACGGCTCTGCTTTTCACGTCGCTTAATTGGAATATCAAAATGACGCAACGGATAAATGCATCCGCATATTCGGAAGCAGGCTATGTGGGCGATTTTTACCGGGCGCTGACCGCATCGGGACTTCATCCCGACGTTATTGATGCAGGCGAAGATCTGGACAAATACAAGCTGTTGTTTACTCCTACTGCTTATACCTTGGAGGAACATCATTTTGTCGCAAGGGTGGTCAAATGGGTAAACGACGGAGGTGTTTGGGTGACAGGTCCCTTGACCGACATCCGCACATCCATAGGAACAAAATACAAAAATTCGCCTTATGGATCGCTCGAGGAGATTACCGATGCCACTCTTTGCTATACGCTTCCCGATGATGAGGGAAGGATCACTCTTGAAAACAAAGACGGCGAAAATGTTCATGGAAGTGGTATATATGAGCTCTTTGAAATGGGCGAATTTGAACCCTGGCTTACCGTTAAAGATGGACATTCGGCGCTGATCGGTAAATGCGCCGCATTTTTGAAGCAGATAGGAAAGGGATATATCGTTGTGCTCGGCACAATGCCTGAGAGCGGCGAGCTTTCAAGAATAATCAAAAGGGCGGCCGCGTTGGCAAATGCATCTGTTTACGATACTGACGACGGCGTGATGATCACAAAGCGCGTCGGCGAAAACGGTACCCTTTACATCGCGGCATCTGTAGGCGGAAATACCGGAGAGTTCAGATTTGACGGTGAATTTACCGACATTATCTCGGGTGACGTATACAAGGACAGAATAAAGTTTGAGCCGTACGAGCTGCACGTATTGAAAAAGGCATAAACATAACCAAATACAAAAAGAACCATCCAAAATGGGTGGTTCTCTTTTATTGTCGATATCAGTGCTGCCAATCGGTGCTCTTTCTCGCACTTGTTTTTCCTTCGGGCTGAATTTCTCCTGCCTTGAGAAGGGATATTTTGGTAAGATAGGGTCCGATAAGCTCGTATATAAGTACCGCGAAAAGGGTAATGTTGGCGATAAGTGAGCCGTGCTCGCCCAGCGTTTCGGCTTTGAGCGCCATTCCGAGCGCAACGCCTGCCTGCGGGAAGAGGGTGATTCCGAGATATTTGATGATGTTGCTGTCGCACTTTACGGAGATCGAGCTGAAGCGTGCGCCGAAATATTTACCCAGACAGCGTGAGATGATGAAGATAAGACCGATAAGGACTATCCAGCCGTCGCTGAATACCGAAAGCTCTAGCTCGCTGCCGCTTATTACGAAGAAGAGTATGAAAAGCGGAGCGGTCCAACGGTCAACTCTGTCCATAAGCTCGGCAGAGAAGTCGCATATGTTGCAGAATACCGTTCCGAGCATCATGCACACGAGCAGAGAGGAGAATGCAACGTGGATTCCTGCAATCTCAAATTCAAGCATCGAGAGTCCGACGGTCAAAAATACGAAGGTGACCGACATGGCAAGTCGCTTCGAACGGGAATGGAAGAAGCGTTCGCTGTAATTGAACAAAAATCCCATGGCCGCGCCGAGTGCAAGCGAGAATACGACCTCGAAAATGGGCTCGAGGATGATAGATGTGAGATTGACTGCACCTGCGTTGAGAGCCTTCGCAATGCCGAAGGATATTGCGAAAAGTACCAGACCGACGGCGTCGTCGATCGCAACGATGGGAAGAAGGATATCGGTAACAGGACCCTTCGCCTTGTATTGCTTGACTACCATAAGAGTAGCTGCCGGGGCGGTTGCCGATGCGATTGCACCGAGAACGATTGCCGACGAAAGAGGGAGCTTGTCGGGCATTAAGAAGTGGAGCCCGATAAGTACAGCATCAACAACGATGGTGGTGAACACAGCCTGCACGATACCGATAACAGCTGCCTGCTTGCCGATCTTTTTGAGCTGGGAAAGACGGAACTCGTTGCCTATCGAGAAAGCGATAAAGCCGAGTGCGGTGTCCGAAAGAAGACGGTATGTCTTGATATTTTCCATGCTGGTGAATCCGATGCCCTCGATGCCAAATGCGCCGAGGCAGTAAGGACCTATCAGAATACCTGCAACGAGATATGCGGTTACTGCGGGAAGCTTGAGTTTTTTAGCCACGCGCGACAGCATCAATCCCGCATAGAGGGCTATCGCCAGGCTTAAAAGAATACGCATTTCTTTTGCCTTTCATATATTAATTATAGAGTAAAAAGTTGTTTATTCAGCGGAGACTATTATAGCACTTTGTTTATAAAAAAGCAAGTGTTTTAGGGCAATTTTCACAATTTTTTCGCTACCTCCTTGCTTGACATACGGCAGAAAAAGTGGTATAATTATCAACCGTAGTAAATACAACAATATCACTGTAAAATGGGCGACAAAGGGGCAAAAATGGACGTTTCAAAGAAAAAATCGGGCGCGGTGTTTTTGATTTTTCTCACCTGGCTCGTTTATGCAAGCTCATATCTCGGCAAGGTAAACTATTCGGCCAATATCGTTCAGATAATCGATTTTTATAAGATTACAAAGGCGGAAGCGGGAATGGTTCCCACCTTCTTCTTCTTTTCATACGGAATCGGGCAGGTCGTTAACGGACTGCTTTGCAAAAAATACAATTTAAAATGGATGATCTTTTCTGGACTCCTTCTTTCGGCCACGATAAATCTCATCGTCGCCATAACTCCCGTTTTTGAGATCGTAAAATGGCTGTGGCTTATAAACGGTTTTTTGCTTTCCATTCTCTGGCCTTCGCTTATCCGACTTCTTTCGGAGAGCTTGCCGAAAAAGGAGCTCGGACGCTCCAGCGTTGTCATGGGTACGACCGTTGCTGTCGGTACACTGATCATTTACGCATTAAGCTCGCTTTACGTCGAACTCGGCAATTTCAAGCTTGCCTTTTACACGGCGGCATTTGTCAATATGGCCGTCGCGCTCTTCTGGCTGATATCGTGCGACAAAGCAGTATCGATGTCGAAAAATGAGATGGACAGCGAGGTCGAAGAGGAAAACAAGACCGCATGCGTAAAGCCGGGCGCCCCCTCGCACATGCAGAAGGGAGTGCTCCTCTCCATCTGCGTTTTGTGCTTCTGCGCTGTTGGCGTTAATCTGATAAAGGACGGCCTTACAAGCTGGTGCCCGTCTATTCTTAAAGAAGCAGGCGATTTCAGCGATTCGCTTTCGATTCTGCTCACACTGTTCTTGCCCATCGTCGCGATGTTCGGCAACGCCTTTGCAGTGTTGGTACATAAAAAGATACCCGACTACGTTGTCCATTGCATGACCGCCTTTGCTGTCATCGCAATGATCATCGGAGTTATAATAGGCAGTCTTGCGTATGAGATAGTTGTTCTCATTCTTATTGGCATGGTAGTGGCCAACTTCCTCGCATCAAGCCTTAACAGTCTTATAACGAGTGTTTTCCCGATGTTCATGCGCGAACAGGTCAACTCGGGCAAGTGCGCGGGCATACTCAACGGATTCTGCTACGTCGGAAGTGCGATAAGCTCGTACGGACTCGGCAAGATCGCCGATAATTACGGCTGGAGCGCGGTGTTCTACTGTCTGCTCGGCGCATCGGGCGCGATCATCGCAGTATGCGGCGTTTATGCTGTTGCGAAAAAATGTCGAAACAGATTGGCTGATTGAAGAGGCAGTAAGATGTGCCGAAATATCAGTATCAATCATTTTTTATAATACATGAACAGTAACATTAGAAAAGTGTCCTTGGATGAAGGACACTTTTTTTAAAATCTGTGTAACCTTTGAATAAAAAACGGTGCTTATATGGGTGAAGGGGATCCCTGAAGAAAGGAGTGATTGTTTTGGACGACAGCAGAATTGTCGATCTTTATTTGGCACGCGACGAAATGGCTGTTGAATACAGCGCGAACAAATACGGCGATCGGTTGAAAAAGTTGGCATATGGTATAGTTTGCGACAGACTAACGGCCGAGGAATGCGAAAGCGATACATACATGGAGTCGTGGCGACGTATTCCTCCGCATGAACCAAGAGATTACT
>JAFXHW010000034.1 GCA_017533545.1 Clostridia bacterium | reverse complement strand
GTTCAATTTCTAATCGGCAAATTCCAATTTATCAAGTGGCACACTTGGTATACTTTTAGTTGTTCTTACCCTACTTTACGCACCTTTTGGTCGTTCTTTCACACAAAAGCACACATTTGTCTGATAAGACAATGTGTGCTTTTTTTCAATATATCCCTTCTTGATTTGATTTTAAAACTGTGCTATAATGTAAAAAAAGGCTATGACGGAGGGGTGTGCGATGAAAAAAACGCTGTGTATCATACTGCTTGTTTTACTTATCTTTGTATTGCCCTCATGTACCTCTGCCGATATCCCGCCCGCAGTGCACGTACACGAATACGGCGAATGGCAGACCGTTAAAAAGGTCAACTGCACCGAAGGCGGCGAAGAAGAACGGTTTTGCACATGCGGTGCAAAAGAGTGCCGCGCCATTCCCCCTCTCACCCACAGCGAGATCACTTACGATGCCGTCGAGGGCAGCTGCACAAAATGGGGCGCCGCCGGCAACACGTATTGCACGGTCTGCTCTGCCCTTATCCGTTCTCAGGAGTTTATCCGCCCCGTCGGACATGATTTCGTCGATCAAAAATGTACGATTTGTGGCATCGAGCAGATCGATTATACCGATTTGAGCCTTTATGAATCAAACGAGGGCTATGCATTTTTCGAAAACGCCCAAAACGGTCAGGCGATGCGTAATCTCTATGATGAGATGAAAAAAGAGCTGACCGATTTTCACTCAAGCGATACCGATGCTCCATATTATACTTACAACGACGAGCTTGGAGAGCTTTATCTCGCGGCGGCATTCGACTATGTAAAACAGGGCCTCACGCTTGAAGAAGCGCAGACCGTCTACGCCCTCTTCAGAAAGGATCATCCTGCCTTTTACTGGATGTCCTATTGGCTGTATTGGGAAAACAAAACGATAATTGTAACCACCGTTGACGAATACGCGCAGGCGTCCGACCGAAAGGAGCACAACAAGATACTGTACGATGGTATCGCGCGCTACGCTCATCTGTCCGACGGCGAAAGCAGCAGCTACAACATCGCTCTTGCCTATTACGATGCAATACTTGAAAGCAGCAGCTATGCATACGGCGAGTATGGAACATATGAGCTTGAACAGTGGTCGCACAGCGTGATGGGTGACTTCCTTTACGGCGAAATGGTATGCGAAGGATACGCAAAGCTGTTCCAGCTGCTTTTGAATCTCAGCGGAATTGAAAACATATATGTCGTCGGCGAGGCAAACGGCAGCCATTGCTGGAACCTTGTCCGAATGGATGACGGCAACTGGTACTGGTTCGACCCCACCCGTGGCGATACCGAAGGTGAGCCGCATGAGTATTTTTGCACGACCGACACGCTGCTTGCCTCACACACACCCACACCTCCCGGACAGCTCGGTCTGTATTTCAATTACGAGCTTCCGCCGAGATCATCGGATAAATTTGAAAGCGACAGCTTTCCCACACTCGGTGAAGTGTTCAGCGCAAACGGCTGCGATTATACTCTCGTTTCGTCAGACACGGTTGCTCTTGCAGGCGAAATCGAGGGAGATATACCCGAGCGCATTGTGTATGGCGGCAAGGTGTATACCGTTGCAAAAGGGTGATTATTGTTTTGTATTCGCAAAACGGGCTGTCGTAGGCGCCAGCCCTGCCAAAAATCCCACGCAGCCGCGTGGGATTTTTACTTCTTCACTCTTCACTCTTAACTCTTCACTTTTCACTCTTCGCTTTTCGTCCGTCGGTCGAAAGCTTTTTTGTTTTACGGTTGAAATACCTTTGCATTTATGGTATAATAGCCGAAGAAAGGCGGTGTTTGCATGAAAAGGCACATAACGCTGACAAACGCGATCTATTTTCTCCTTGTCAGCTTCATTTTCAACAGCTTTCTCCTCGTAAAAAGCACTCCCTCCCTGCTTGTTTTTATAATACCGGTCTTTATCGCTTTAAACATCATCGTCGGATCAAAGCCGCAGGGTACGAAAAGTCTGAAGCTTAAAATATGCAACCACGGCACGGTCACCCTCTTCGTTTTCGCCCTCTCGCTTATCCCCTCTCTCATCTGCCACGGGATAATAGCATACTGCCTTTGGGGCAAAAACTATCCCGATCTGATCTTCAGCGCGCTTTGGTGCATCGCCTTTTCGGCGATCTTTTTCTGGAACGGAATCATCTGCGTCTATCTGACATCGACGCAGATGGGCATAAAATGGCGGCTTTGGGGTGCTCTCTGCGGCATGATCCCGATAGTCAACCTCGTTATATTAACCAAGATCGTAAGCATCACCTCCGACGAGGTCGAATACGAGATCGAAAAGGAGATCGCCTCATCCGATCCCGCGCTGAGAGATATATGCAAAACAAAATATCCGCTCGTGTTTGTACACGGCGTGTTCTTCCGCGACAACAAGGTATTCAACTATTGGGGAC
>JAFXHW010000033.1 GCA_017533545.1 Clostridia bacterium | reverse complement strand
TGATCAAGCTTTTCGCCGAGCGCGATGAGGATGCTCTGCGCGAGGTGATGAAAAAATACGGCGACTTTTGCCTTGCGATAGCAAAAGATAATGCGCCAACGACCGAAGAGGCGGAAGAATGCGTAAACGAGGCTCTGATCGAGATTTGGCATTACCTCGCCGAGGATAAGCCGCGCGATCTGACCGCGTATATCGCCGCGACAGTCGCAAGGTGTGCGGAATGCAAAGAAAGCGTCGATCCCGCACTCTACAAAAAGCATATTAAGAAGCAGAATGGCAATCCCTTGCCCGCCATTGCCGCGGCAGTGCTCGTTCTTTGCCTGATCCCCGCCGTTTGGTTTTTGCCGAAAAATACCCAAACAGAAGACACGACACCCGCGGACACCACCTCTGTCCCCGAAACCACGGAAGTGATTGAGGAAACGACCGCCCCGCAGCTTGAAAGCGACGGCACGCAAGGTTTGCTTTACGAGGTCGCCGAGGACGGAAAAAGTGCGCGCTTCATCGGATTCGGTGATTGCAAAGAGGAAACCGTGTATATCGCAAGCAGTTACGGCGGTCTGCCCGTGACAGAAATGCTCCTCGGCGAGCTGAGAGATCTCAGTAAAACAGAAGATCCGCAGATCAAGAGCTTGACCGATTACGGCAGCCCATACCTGAAGCATCTTGTCATTTCGGACACGGTAGAAGTGGTTGCCGGTGTGATCATTTCCTCTTGCGCCAACATCGAAAGTGTTTATTACGGCAAAAATGTGCGCGACCCGGGTATCGGATGGTATACAGGATATAAGACTCACAAAAATTTCACCTCTTTGGAGGTGTCGCCCGAAAACGCAATATATTACAGCAGCGGCAACTGCATCATTGAAAAAGCGACGAAAACCCTTGTGCGCGGTTGCGGCGGTAGCGTCATTCCCGACGACGGAAGCATTGAGGTCATCGGCAAGCGCGCGTTTGCTTTTATCAGAACTCTTGCATCGATCGATCTCCCCGAAAGCGTGAAGGTTATCGAAGAAAGTGCTTTTGAAGGATGCATGGGACTTACTGAAATAGTTCTTCCGAGCAATCTGCAAAGCTTGGGAGAAAGTGCTTTTACACATTGCACCGGCATTAAAAGTGTCGATCTTAACGGCTTTACTGTTCTGCCCAAGGCTGTTTTTCAGCGATGCAGCCGCCTCGAAGAGCTGAAAGGAAGCGAAAATCTGACCGAAATAGGCGAGGAAGCTTTCGATAGCTGTTCCAAGTTGAATATCACCCTTGGCTTGTCGCTCAAAAAGATCGGCAACTATGCCTTTCTCGACTGCGGCAACAGCATTCACTTCAACGGCACGAAGGAGGAATGGAATGCCATTGAAAAGGAGCACTATTGGTGTTCCTGCTCACGCGCAAGCTCCTCGACGATGGGCCTTGTCATCTGCACAAACGGAGGCGTCAAATCAAATCCGCAACCCTTGCCGCCAAGCAAGAATTCTTAAAGCAAAGGGGTTAGCTCATTTAACATAGATATTATTGGTGCTAACCGATAGTTGCGCGGGCTCCTTTCACCGCTTCCGCGGTCCCCCTTCCTCCCGGAGGAAGGCTGATTGATCAGTGCAAACTCCTTCGGATATTCAGCGAATATCGTTTTAGCTTAACCCTTAAACAGTAAAAAGGAATATTTTATTGAAAAAAGTTTGCAAGAACTCTATTACGAGTGCAAATTGATTCAAATAAAATATTCCTTTTTGATATGCAAAATTATTACTTTGAACAAAATCC
>JAFXHW010000032.1 GCA_017533545.1 Clostridia bacterium | reverse complement strand
CCGAAGTCACTGACAACAGATTTACAGTCTGCCCCCTTTGGCCGCTCGGGAACGCTCCCATATATTGAAGCCCCGCTGTGCGAGGCTGGAGCTGGTGAACGGAGTCGAACCATCAACCTGCTGATTACAAATCAGCTGCTCTGCCATTGAGCCACACCAGCGTATGACCTGCCGCTTTCCTTGCGACGCTTGATATTATACCATACCGCAGGGCGTTTGTCAACTGTTTTTATAAATATTTTTCGTCAATTAACAAAAAATATTACTAAAAAAAGCTACAATTAATAATTACCATCTTGAAAGAACGGTATAATGCTGATATAATTAAAAAAGAATAATATTGACGCATTAAAACTCACCTGAAAGGAGCACAAACATGAAAATGCCTGCCGCAAAATGCATAGCAGATAAATTTAAAGCCGCGCGCAATTCTCCCAAGGCGCTTGAAATGTCGATCGGATGCAAGTTCGACGCCTCCCTTTACAATTCCGACGAAAAGGAATGTCCCCGCTTCCAGCTTCACCTGCAGGGAGGAGATCTCAAATTCAAGCTACTCGATCTCGGAGCTGTCATCGCGGTAACTCTGGGCGCAATTTTGGCCATCGATGCCGCTATTACCCTCATTTTCAACATCAAATACCGCAAGAGGTTTTAATTTAAGCGTTATGCCCGTCATTCGGGGAATATTCGGAAAATAAATCGCCGATTTTTAGCTCGATTCGCTCGCACGCGACTCGCGTCGCTCATTTTGAGCGACGCAAACGAGCAAAAGATACATTTTCGTCAATTTCCCAATCGAAAGACTAATAATAATCCCTTCGCCGTGCGACAAGATATTTGCGCCGCCTTTGGTATAATCGCATCACAACGATTTGCCGGGGGCGGTTTTTTGCGCCCATTTTAAACAAGGATGGTGAAGATAATGGAAGGCAAAGAAAAGATAAAAAAGGGCATGACGTCATTTGCTTCTCGTGCGAGAGGGTATTTCGACCGATATATTTCCTCATACAAAAAGGAAACGGGCGAAAAGAGCAGAGCTGTCGGTAATGCAGGGGCGGTCGCGAGATCGTTTTTTAAGGGCATGGCCGTTTTTGCGGCGAGCTACATGTTCTCGGGCGCGGAGGTCTTTTTATCGGCCGAGCCCTTTGGAGTGTCCCTCTTCTTTTCCTGCGCAAACACGGCTGTTTACGCCTTTGCCGGCATGGCGATACGCTATCTCTATGCCGACTACGGTATTGCAAAGTTTGTTATTCTTTCACTGATATTTTCGGTAAGGGTACTCGTCACCTTTCTTACGTCGCGCGAGAAGAGATACCCGACGCTGTTCGACGAAAGCACAGCTATGCGACTGTTCATGGCAACTGCGACGTCGGCGCTGTTGGGAGCGGTCAACATTATATCAAACGGCTTTTTGTATTATGATATTTTCGGCACACTGACAGCGATTGCTCTCACTCCCGTATGCACGCTTCTCTTTTTGCGTGCCTTTGACGGGCAGAGAAAATACACTCCCTTATACGAGGCGGGAGTGGCGGCGATATGCATGGCGGCGATATATTCCTTGGGTGAGGTGAGTGCCTGGGGATTTTCGCTGTCAGGTATAGCCGCGACAGTTGCCACCCTTTATATATCGCGCGAGGGAGGAATACTCCGCGGAGGGGTATACGGCATGATCGCCGGACTTGCCACCTCCCCCGAGCACGCGCCGATATTCGGTCTTGCGGGGCTTGTTGCCGGACTTTTCTGGCGCAGCTCCGACTATCTCGCTTCGGCTTCGGCTGTGGCAGTGGCGCTCACATTTGGGCTGTACGTTGACGGAATTTCGTCGATACGCACTTTCGCGCCCGACGTGCTTGTCGGAGCAATTCTCTTTTCACTTATCACGGCAATGAACATAAAAAATATACCAAAAATATTTGCAACCGGAGTACGCGAGGGCGACATCGCTTTGAACCGCGCCGCGGCTGAAAAGCGCAAAATGCAGGCTACATCCGAGCATCTTCTCGGCATTTCCGATGCGCTCGGCGATCTTTCCGAAACCTTTTGGAAAATATCCGACAAAATGCAGCGTCCGTCGCGCTACGAGATACGGCAGAGCGTGAGCGATGCCTTTGAAAGCGAGTGTGTGAATTGCGAGATGTGCTCTCTATGCCAGCAGCGCGATTACAGCGATACCATAGCCGTTTACGACAAGTTGGCTCGCACGATGCAGAAAAGGGGGGAGGTAACAAAGAACGACTTGCCCGATTATATGCGCGAGCGATGCCGCGATATTGACAAAATAATGGCTAAAATATCGCTTTCCTATGCAAATTTGGCCGAGAGAGTGCACCGCATGGACAAAACCGAGGTTTTTGCCGCCGATTACGAGGCGATGGCCAAGATCATTGAGGATGCCGCCGAGGCGGGACGCGATTTTGAAGAAAATGAGGCGATGAGCAAAAAGGCGCGCGAGGCGCTCAAAACAATCGATTTTGCGGCGAGCGCGGTGTCGGTATACGGTGAGCGCGATCTTTGGGTTGTCGCGGGCGGCGTCGATCTTTCGCGGGTCAAAATGACATCGGAGGAGATAAGATCTGCCTTTGAAAATGTTCTCGGAGTCCACTTAAACGATCCCGAATTTGCCATCGACGGCGATTTTGTTACAATGACGATGCGTTCGCGCAAGATACTTATCGCCGAAACGGCGAGCGCGTCTGAGAAAAAGAAGGAGGAAACGGTCAACGGCGATATGACCTCGAGCTTTGAGAGCCGCGACGGGCACTACTATGCCATAATCAGCGACGGCATGGGAAGCGGACGCGATGCGGCTCTCAGCTCGCGCCTTTGCGGCGTATTCTGCGAAAAGATGCTGTCGGCGGGCAATTCCAAGGCGGTAACTTTAGAGCTGCTCAACAATTTCATTCGCCAAAAAAGCACCGAATGTTTTGCAACGCTCGATATGCTCGAGCTTGATTTGATAAACGGCAAGGCTTCTTTTATAAAAAGCGGAGCGGCACCCTCCTATATAATGCGCGAGGGCAGCATTTTCCGCATTGCGTCAAATTCGATGCCCATCGGCATAACGAGGTATATCAACGCCGAGGAGATCAAATTCGAGCTTGTCGACGGCGACGTAGTAGTTATGGTGAGCGACGGAGTGTCCGATTCGATTGAGGGCGGCTCTTGGCTTTGCGAGGAGCTGACGTACAGATGGAAGGACGATCTTGCGGTGATGGCCGAGCAGATACTTGCCGAAGCGAAGAAGAGGAATATCCGCACCGACGATATGACGGTGGCGCTGACGCGGGTCGGCAGCCGGTGATTTTTATCGGAGGTACTTGAAAAAGAGCCGTAAATATGCTAATATCTATAAAAGACCATGACTGAAGGAGAAAAAGCATGATAAGGCTTGCAAGAGAGAGCGATATTGATGCTGTCGCCGAGATATATTCGCATATCCATGACGGCGAGGAGATGGGCCTTTCCACCGTCGGCTGGACGAGAAATGTCTATCCCACGCGCAAAACGGCTATCGATGCTCTCGCTCGCGGTGATATGTACGTCATCGAGCTTGAAGGAAAGGTGGCGGGCTGTGCGATAATCAACAAGACTCAGCTCGACGGCTATTTTACGGCGAATTGGAAATACAAGGCCGAGCCCGATGAGGTTCTGGTACTCCACACGCTGTCGATAGATCCTGTTCACAAGGGCAAGGGGCTGGGAAGGACATTCGTTAATTACTACGAACAGATGGCGAGGGAGAGCGGCTGCAAAGTGCTGCGCATCGACACACAAAAAAAGAACGTCTCAGCGCGCGCACTTTACCAAAAGCTCGGATTTATCGAATCGGACTTCCTTGTATGTGATTTTTACGGCATCGACAGCGTACAGCTCGTGCTTCTTGAAAAGAAAGTTTAAAAACGGACGCGCTTAGGCTCCTTCTCATAAGGATGTTTGAATAATCAAATTGTAGGGGAGGGGTCTCCCCTCCCGCGAACATCCGATTTTCAACGATAAAATACAGACACACGAATAAATTTCGGCAGAGAGATTGTTTTCTCTGCCGATTTGTGTTATAAT
>JAFXHW010000031.1 GCA_017533545.1 Clostridia bacterium | reverse complement strand
CGCTGCGATCTGCTCATTATGACAGGCGGTCTCGGCCCGACTTATGACGATCTGACCAAGGAAACGGCCGCAAAGGTTATGGGACGTACCCTCGTTCCCGATGAGAAATCGATGAAGCGCATCGTTGAATATTTCGAAAAATCGGGCAGAGAGATGTGCGAAAACAATCAAAAGCAGGCCTACATGCCCGAGGGCTGTATTATTTTTGAAAACAACAACGGTACAGCCCCCGGATGCTGCATCGAGGACGAAGAAAAGGGCAAGGCGATCATCATGATGCCCGGCCCGCCCAACGAAATGATCCCTATGTGGAAGGAGTCGGTTGAAAAATATCTTGCCGACAAGACCACCGTCAAGATGTATTCCGAAAACGTAAATCTTTTCGGAATTTGCGAGTCAGAGCTTGAGCATATGCTGCTCGATCTTATGCTCAATTCGACCAACCCCACCTTGGCACCCTACTGCAAGGACGGCGAGGTCAGAGTGCGCGTTACCGCATCGCATCAGTCGCTCGACGAATGCAAGAGAATGTGCGACGAGATGGTTGAAAAGATCAAAAACAGTCCCGTCGGCAAGTACGTTTACGGCACCGACGTCGACCTCGTTGAGACTCTTGTCAACACTCTTCGTGAAAAAAAGCTGAAAATCGCCACTGCCGAATCGTGCACCGGCGGCATGATCGCCTCGATGATAACCTCTGTTTCCGGCTCGTCCGACGTCTTTGACGGCTCGGTCGTTTCCTATGCAAATCGAATCAAGTGCGATATTATCGGCGTTGAGGAAAGCACCCTCGAGAGATTCGGTGCGGTGTCCTCCGCAGTAGCACGTCAGATGTCCGAGGGAATCAGACAAAAGATAGGCGCTGATATCGGTATCGGAGTAACGGGAATCGCAGGTCCTACCGGCGGAAGCGACGAAAAGCCGGTCGGAGTTGTATTTATTTCAATATCGACACCCAACAATACCAGCGTAAAACGCTGTTTCTTCGACGGTAACCGCGACAAGGTCCGCCGTCTGACAGCGGTAAATGCGATCGGTCTGGCACTCGAAGAAATCAGAAGTATTAAATAAATCGGAGTACAAATGAGCATTACAGATTACCTTCTTATCGGTGTCGCGCTGTCGATGGACGCCTTTTCCGTATCGATATGCAAGGGTCTTTGCATGAAAAAGCTGATCGTGTCGCAGGCGATAATCGTGGGACTGTATTTCGGAATCGCGCAGGGACTGATGCCCGTTATCGGCTATTTCCTCGGGGTGAGCTTTGAAAATGCCATTAAGGCCTTCGACCACTGGATCGCATTTGTGCTTCTTTCGATCATCGGCGGAAAAATGCTTTTCGATGTCATACGCGGCGAAGATGAATGTGAGTGCGAAGGCTGCTCGGGCGGCGGTAAGGCCGACGTGTCGGTAAAGATTATGCTGCCCATGGCCGTTGCAACCTCGATCGACGCTCTCGCTGTCGGCGTTTCATACGCATTTTTAGGTGCGAATATCTGGATTGCGGCCTTGCTTATCGCGCTTGTCACCTTTATATTCTGCTTTGCGGGAGTGGGCGTCGGCTGCTTTTTCGGATCGCGCTGGCGCAAGCCCGCACAGATCGTCGGCGGCCTTATGCTCGTCGGTATCGGCGTGAAGATATTGGTGGAGCATTTGCTCGACAAGGCGTAAAAACTGTAATCCTCTCTCAAAAAAACAGGATTGCGAAGCGACTGAGAGGGCAAAAAGATAAAAAGGAAGCTTTAGGTTTATTCTCATAAGGATGTTTGAATAATCAAATTGTAGGGGAGGGGTCTCCCCTCCCGCGAACATCCGATTTTCAACGATAAAATACAGACACACGAATAAATTTCGGCAGAGAGATTGTTTTCTCTGCCGATTTGTGTTATAAT
>JAFXHW010000030.1 GCA_017533545.1 Clostridia bacterium | reverse complement strand
CGACCGTGATGACGGCACCCCCGGCTTACTCATCAGCGAGCGCTGCCGCGAGCTGATAAGATGCCTGCCCGCCCTGCTCTTCGACAAAAGCCGCACCGAAGACGCCTCGGGCGAGCCGCACTCGGTCACCCACTCGCCCGAAGCTCTCCGATACGCTCTTATGAGCCGTTTCGCCGCAGCCGAGGAGGGTGGTCACAAATTCCGATTCAGAAATGATCGATCAAATTCATTTTTTGACTGAAAAACAACGTCTGTACCGCGTCAAAAAATGAAAATTCAACGAAAGGAAAAAACATGAAGAGCTTCAAATTCAAAAACGCCATCGGCGTTGAGCGGATGTATGAGGATGGCTTTGGCGGCATAGACCGCACCCGGCAGCAGGGAAATTGCTATCTTACCGAAAACCTCGATCTTGATGCCGACGGCTCGCTGAAGACGAGAGCGGGCTACGCCTCGGTTGCCGAGTATCAAGGCAATTTGCGCGCAAGCTTCAATTTTGCCGACAAGCTATACTCGGTCATAGGCAATTCGCTGGTCGTCACCGATGTCGAAAGCGGCATTTCCACTCTCAAAGGCACGCTTGAAAACGGCGATGGTGAAGCGGATATCTTCTGCTTTGGCGGCGAAATATACATCCACGACGGAAAAAGTTTTTACCGCCTCGAGGAAGATGAACTTATGTCTGTTGAGGGATATGCTCCCCTATACGGTCAAAATTGGGATCCCGAGACGCGCGGTTCAGTAAATGAAGATATGAATCTGTTTTCGAATCGCGTCAGGATATCATTTGCATTCTCATCTTCAACAGATGAATTTCATTTTGGCGTAAAAGCAGCCTCGATCGATAGATTCGAGATAAACGGAAGATATGCAGATATGGACGATTATAATGTGTATTTAGACAAAAACGATCCATCAATAGCCCACACCATGAACTTTTCGGGTGCGGTAGTACTCACGTTTTGGCTGACTCTGCAGCCCGAATCTACCGAAATGTATCGTGTGAATCAAGTAACAAAAGCATTTGTCATGGGCAACAACGGCGGTGAACGACTTTGCCTTTACCATCCGGGATTGTCCTGCAATCTTTATTCCTCACAGCCGATAAGCCGTGCCGCACACGCATACTCGCAACTGACAGCATCCAACGCGATCCCTTTATATGTCCCCGCGTCATCGGCGCTTTGCATCGGAAGCGGAGCTTACGCGATCACAAGCATCGCTCATCATTACGGAAGAGGCATTCTGTTCACCGAAAATGACGCATGGTGCATAGATTGGGATGGCGAAGAAGCGAACGAAAGTGTCCAAAAGCCCAAAAACTTTCTGCTGAACTCTGCAATCGGAGCCGAGCATATCCACAGCTCTGCATATTTCGACAACGACCCGATAACCTACTATTGCGGTAGGCTTTGGCGCTGGCATTCGCAATCGGGCGTTCGTGATGAGTGCAGTGCCTCAATGATATCGGACGGAGTTACGGAGCTTATTCCGAAGGACTCGGAAAAAATATCAATGCTTTCTCTGCCTCAAAAGCAAAAGATCTTCATTGCGGATGCCGAGGACGGCGAGGGCAGGCTTCTCGTTTACGATCTGGCTCGCAAGGTATGGACGATCTATAGCGGGATCTTTGCCGAAAGGCTCTTCCGATATGGCAATCTGCCCGCATTCTCAAGAGGCGGTTGCATATACGTATTTTTCGACGATCTCACGAATGACAACGAGTCGGACGAAGTGTTCCCGATCAAATCAAAGCTTGTAACTCACTTTTTGGATTTCGGATGCCCCGAGAAAACAAAAAGAAGTG
>JAFXHW010000029.1 GCA_017533545.1 Clostridia bacterium | reverse complement strand
GGGCTTGTTGACCTTTGTGATAACCTTTTTGATCTGACGCTGATTTGCGTACATCGAAAGGATCATGTTTCCTTCGTCAACTCCGGTAAGAGCCACGCAGGTGTCGGCGCTGTCGAAGTTTTCTTCGGAGAGAAGATCCTGGTCGGTGGCGTCTCCGTATACGATATCGGCCTTGGGCAAAAGCTCGGAAAGTTCGATTGCACGCTTTTTGTCCTTTTCTACTATCTTTACCGACATGCCGATCTCAAGCAGTTGATCTGCCAGATAATATGCAATTCTGCCGCCGCCGATGAGGAACACACGCTTTGTGCGCATCCTTTCCTTGTCCACGGTCCTGAAAAATGAAACAAGCTCGGTGTGCGATGCGGTAAAGTGAATTCTGTCGCCGGCCATAAGAGTAAAATGACCGCTCGGGATAAATACCTCGTCGCCGCGCAATACGGCGCATACGAGGAGCTTGACATTCAGCTTCTTTTGCAGCTCGAGCACCTTTACTCCGTCGAGAATGCTGCCTTGCGATATCTTCATCTCAACGAGGTCGACGCGGCCCTTGGCAAAGGTGTCGATCTTGATGGCGGCAGGGAAACGAAGCGATCGTGCGATCTCTCGTGCCGACTCCATCTCGGGATTGACGACCATATCGAGCCCCATCTCATCAAGCATGAACATGAACTGGCTCGAATACTCGGGGTCGCGTATACGGGCGATTGTGTGCTTTACGCCCACTTTTTTGGCAACCAGACAGCAGAGCATATTCATCTCGTCGGTTGATGTCATGGCGATCATGATATCGGCAGTCTTGACACCTGCTTCAAGCTGGACGGAGTAGTTCACGCCGTTTCCTGTAACGCCCATTACGTCAAATGAATTGACAGCGCTTTCGACAACTGCGGGATCGGTGTCGACGACGGTGACGTCGTTGCCCTCTTTCGACAGATATTCGGTTAGGGTAAGTCCTATTTTTCCTAGTCCGATTACAACGATTTTCATTTTTTCGTCCGATTGCCTCTCAAAAAAATAATATATTTAACAATATTATACCAAAATATCGCCGTTTTGCAATAATATATCGAAAATTTGTCTTGAAATGAGAAAGATTTTGTGGTAAAATTATTTAGATACAAAAAATCACAAAGGATAACGCGATGAAATACGATGTAAATTCCGATTGGAATAAGGTTTACGGCGATATAGTTGACGAATGCTGCGATCTTTTTTGCAAAAAGCTTGGAGATTATGGTCCTACTTGGCTGTATTTTCGCGATATATCGCTTATAGATACACTCTGGATAAAGGTTAAAAGAGTCCGCACTCTCGAGGAAAACGGTGACGTTTCTGCCGTAGGCGAGGGAAGAGAGGGCGAATTTATAGGAATCATCAATTATGCCGCTGTCGTTTTGATGAAGCGCCGATTTGGCGACATATTCTTCGATGCCGACCACTACGTTTCCAATCCCGATGCAGCCGAGAATATGTCGGTTGATACGGTAATGAAATATTTCAGAGCGGTGCTCGACGAGGTGTGCGAGCTTTGCCGCAGAAAAAATCACGACTACGGTGCCGCATGGGTCGAAATGGACGGAAAGTCCATTACCGATCAGGTGATAATCCGCGTGCTCAGAATCAAGAGCTTTTTAAAGGGCGGCGCGCCCGCTCACTCGGAGGGTGAGGATGCCCAGCTCATGGATATCATTAATTACAGTATATTCGGCCTGATCAAGGCAAGGGGAATCAAGTTTTAAAATATCGCGCCAGCGCCTCGCAAAGTATCGCATTGGCTTTGGCTGACGCTGCCGACCCGTCAAATAACAGCGAATCACTGCCCATTTTCCGAAAGAGCATCTCTGTCATGCTTTCGGTGATGGGCAGTTTGTTTTTTGCACAGTGCAAAAGCAGAATGCAAAGAGCATCAAGCTCATTGTCCGATATAAGTCTGTCAAAAAGAGAGGCAATATCGTCAGTTATGTATCCCGATGCAAAAAGCAGGCATCGGTCATATGGCAGAAGGATGTCGGTATCAGCCTTTTGCGGGGCAGTGCTTGTCCCACGGTGCATTTCATCGGCAAAGCATTTGTCGCATAAATAACGCATATCGCCCTTTCTTTCAAGCATTTCTATAACAAATCGACCCTGAGAAGCACATTTGTCGCAAAATCCTGCTTTAAAGCGGGTCTTGCGGTCGAATTCGGGGCAGGATGCAAACGATCTTGCGCCGATTTCCGTTATAAAAGATGCCTTGAACGCTTCACAGGATTTCTTTGCGCAATCGGTGAAGAGCTCTTTTTCGTCGGACAAAAGATTGGCCGCCGAAAGGAGCGATCTATTGTACAAAAGTGTGCTTCGTGCCGATGCACAGTGTAAATTTGAACCGGGGAGACGGCCGGACAAAAATTCGCGCTCACTGCCCGATGGATGCATGAGCGAGTGCCTGCTTTGGCGTATCTGTGACTTAACGGCAAAGTCTATAAGCGGCAAAAGAGATTTCAGCAGAGCGCTGTCATGTGTGCAAGAAAAATATTCTTCGGCAGACAGAAGAAAATATGCACTCGCTCCCGAATCAGCGAAAAATTCATTTTGACCGAAGACGTTTTCAAAATGACCTGCTGTTTTGAATCTGTCGCGAAAAAAGCAGAGCGCATTTTTGGCGTCCGAATAAAGTCCGAGAGCGCAAAAGGCACGTATGGCAAAGTAAAGTTCGTCGGACATCGGGTGTTTTTGGTTTTTGTAAAAACGGCGCAGAAAAGATACCGAGCTTTCGATAAAGCTTTGGTAAGATCCGACGCCGACAGCATCGGGGAATATCTCACGTTTTTGTGCGAGCTTTTGTGAGCGATTTATACTGCGTATGAGCGATGATGCAGTTCGCACGGCAGTGTGCTTATTACCCAATACAAGCATTATTCCGCCGCTGCCCGAAACGCGCATTTCACCTTTGCCGCCTTTGAATACCGCATCTCCGAAAGCGATCGCCAATAAGCCTTTGCCTTTGGGCGAATGCATATAGATACAGTCGCATAAGACATCGCCGATAGGGTAGTCGGAAAGCGTTTCGTAATCGATATCCGATCTTATGTTCAGAGTCATTTTCAGTGTGTCGCATCCTTCAAAGACACGCACAAATGCGTCCCCATCTTTGGCTATGTGATCGGTCGCCGTCATAAAGGGAACAAGTCGATCTCCGCTTTTGCGGCAGTAGTCGTGTTCGTACACTTCTGCATTTTCCATGCGGCGGCTCGATACCAGATCAAAATCGTCGGTCGCTTCAAGAGAGCAAAAATCGCAAAGATCGCCGCAAAAATCGATATCGGCTTTGTTTGACAAAACCGATATTCTTTCAGACGATATTAAAAATCTTTCGGTGCTCATAGATCCTGCCCCATTTTTCCCGCTTCTTCAAGCCCCTCAAATTCTCTTTGACGGAGAGCCTCGTATACCGCCACACATACGGTGTTTGAAAGATTCAGCGAACGGAGATTATGCCGCATCGGAAGACGGACGCAACGCTCGAAATTGGCGTAAAGCAGGCTTTCGGGAAGACCTGCGGTCTCCTTTCCGAACAGCAAAAATACTCGCTTCGGATAACTTGCCTCGGTGTATGCGCGAGGCGCTTTTGTGGTAAAATAAAACAGGTTTTCCCCCTCGGCATATTTGAGAAAATCGTCAAGAGATTCGTGATAGGTAATGTCAAGCTCATGCCAATAGTCCAGCCCCGCACGCTTCAATTTCGCATTGTCGATTTTGAATCCGAGCGGCTTTACAAGATGCAAAGCTGCTCCGGTAGCTGCACAGGTTCGGGCGATGTTTCCCGTATTCTGCGGTATTTCGGGTTCAACCAAAACGATATTTATATCTGCCATAACTGCTGTCCTTTTCAAATGATATTTAAAAATCAAACAGTATTATACGCTTATTTTGCTTTAAAATCAATAAGAAAGGCATGAAAAGGGAGATTTTTTTGAAAAATGTCAGCACAAAACACAAAAAATCTCCCCATTATTAACAAAATGTGATTACAATTCCGCCAAAGATGTGATATAATAATTAAAATTATAATCGGAATAATTTGCAAAAAAGTCAGTTAATGTTTTGAAAGGATTTTCAAAAATGAGTCTTATAGATAAGATAATCGGTACTTACAGCGAAAGACAGATCAAAAAGATCGTTAAAACGGTCGACGAAATAGAGGCCCTTGCCGACAAATATTCGGCAATGACCGACGAGGAATTGAAGCAGGTTACACCCGCGCTCCGCGAACGGCTCAAAAACGGCGAGAGCGAGGACGATATTCTGCCCGACGCATTTGCGGCAGTCCGTGAGGCGGCCGCGCGCGTGCTTGACAAGCGTCCCTTCCGCGTGCAGCTTATGGGCGGTATCATTCTTCATCAGGGCAGAATTGCCGAAATGAAAACGGGTGAGGGTAAGACTCTCGTTGCGACCATGCCCGCATACCTTAACGCTCTCTGCGGCAATGGAGTGCATATTGTAACTGTAAATGAATACCTCGCGCGCGTCGGATCCGAGGAGATGGGCCGCGTTTACGGCTTTTTGGGAATGACCACCGGTCTTATATGCCACGGTCAGACCAAGGCCGAAAAGCAAAAGGCTTATCAAAGCGACATCACCTACGGAACAAACAACGAGTTCGGATTCGACTATCTGCGCGACAACATGGTTGTATATAAGCGCAACCAGGTACATAGAGGGCACGTTTATGCCATCGTCGACGAGGTCGACTCAATTTTGATCGACGAAGCGAGAACCCCCCTTATCATCTCGGGCGAGGGCGACGAGTCCACCGATATGTACGACCGCGCAAACTCTCTCGTTTGCAAGATGAAGGAGTTCCGTATCAAGGAAATCGATGCAAAAGAGAGCACCGATGACGTCGATGCAGACTATATTGT
>JAFXHW010000028.1 GCA_017533545.1 Clostridia bacterium | reverse complement strand
GGACAACGTTTTCTTTTACGGCGAATGCGAAGTTATCGGAAATATACCGCTCTCGCCCACGGAAGATAATTTCACTATCCATTACGGAAACAGCATCGACGCGCGTAAACCGCATTACCTCTATTATCAATGCGGAAAAAAGTTCGTGTCTCGCTTTGGCAAGAAGGAGCTATACGGCGACTTTATGAACAGCAGCATTGGATGGGACTTAAAAGTCGGGCTCCCGATACTGCTTGAGTGCATAAAGCAAAACTCCAACGATCCGTATTGGAGTATGATAAAGCAGTGGCGCGCCAATGAGGATCTGCGAAACCCGAAGTTCAAAAAGGAACTGAAGGAGATCAAGAAGCAAATGGGAGTAAAATGAGCCGATACGAATTTTTTAAAAGCACATTTTCCCAATGCGAACAATGATGTAATTATGATACGATTAATTATCGACACAATTCTCGAGCATGCATTTAAAATGCAGTTTTTATCCGAAAATGACCGCAAATCGGCTATATCGGATTTGTACAGCGAGGCGGAAAAAATATACAAATCCGACCCCGTTTCATTTTCTAAAGCAACTTTAATGTTGCTGAACGGCGGATCCGATATTATTCAGACAGATCAGTATCGGGCAAAAATGCAAGCCGCTCAGTTATGGCATAAAAACAGCTTTGACGTTCTTGTGTTTCGGATCAGATTTTTCCTCAATATAAATCCCGAAAGCGATCAAGAACTGCTCTGTCAAAAAATCAAAGCCGCTTTCGCTTATAAGTCAAATGACTTTATGAAAACGTTTGATGCCCGACACGGCTATGAAATGCTCTTTTTCGAGATTCTCAATTCCGAAGAAAGCCGCGAGCATAATCTGCGGTCAGCTCTTGAAGAAATACTCACCTCCGATCTTGTTCGTGATATTGACGGCGTAATAGCTTATGTCGCTGTCAATAAAGACATAAAGAGCATTCCTGAATACATGAAAACAATATATCTTGCGGTTAACGGTCTTTCGCTGATAGAAGGAAACGGATTGTGCGGTTGGCTGATTGAAAACGGCATTTCCGCTCTGAATGATCTTTCCCGTGCATTAAAGAAAATCGGCTTAGCGGAGTCATCCGAAGTATTGCACGACCTCTATTCGCAACTAAAAGGAAAAAGCAACGCATTCCGTCAAGGAAACGAACAAATAAACGACGAAATCGAATACGCAGAAAAACAATTAATGAGCACTTATTCTTCGGATACACTGATTGCCGCAGCCGAAGAATATTTTATCAACAATAACAAATAGTACGATCGGCAAAGCTTTCCGTTGCTCTGCCATCCAAAGTACAGAACGCTGAACAACAGTATCGCACTCTCAAGCTCCCCTCCTCGGTTCACGAGGAGGGGGTGGGGGAGGTGTCCTAATTTGCCTAAACAAAATTATCAGGATATCGGCAAAATCTCTATGTGGGCGCAAAATTACCTGCAAATATCCGCAGGAAAATAAAATCTCTGTAGAAGATGCGCGCTCGGAGAGCGCGCAAAGTGACAGAGCGCAACACTTCCCTACATTCGGGAAGTATTGACTCTGTCCAAAATTCAGAAGCAGAGCTTCAGAATTTTGAAGCAGTAGCGAGAGCTGAAGCTCTCGCATTAGTCCGAGGCTCTGCCTCGTGCTCCGCAACCTTTTGAAAAAGGTTGACCAAAACTTTCCGCTATTGTAATCAATAATTTCCGCCTCGGCGGAAATTTACCTTAATTATTCATTATTCATCAGCCGCTTGCGGCGGCTTCATCATTCATTATTCATTAAAATGAAAACTTTCTTCCAAAAACAAATCGAACAAATAACGTCCTCCTCCATCCCCATGCACATGCCGGGTCACAAGCGCAACGTGGAGCTTCTCGGCAATGATCTTCCCTACCTGATCGACCTCACCGAGATCGACGGCGCGGACGATCTGCACGACCCCGAGGAGGGCGGAATAATCGGCTCGCTCTACGAAAAATACGCATCGCTTTATAAAGCAAGATCGGCGCATCCACTTGTAAACGGCTCGACCTGCGGAATACTTGCGGGCATCCGCACGCTGACTCGCCCGGGCGACTCCGTAATCGTCGCACGCAACTGCCACAAATCGGT
>JAFXHW010000027.1 GCA_017533545.1 Clostridia bacterium | reverse complement strand
CCGTGACCCGGATGGGTAAGCCTGTTTGCAAGCTCGCCGTCGTTGGTCATGATGAGCAATCCCTCGGAATCCATGTCCAGTCGGCCGCACGGGTATACCCTCTCGCCAACGCCCTCGACAAGCTCGCTTACACACGGTCTGCCGCGGTCATCCGACCTCGAGGTGATGTATCCTACGGGCTTATTGAGACTGACGTATCTCTTCTTTGACTTGCCCGCCTTTACCACCTTTCCATTGTATTCGACCTTGTCGACACCGGGGGTGATCTTCTGGCCTATTGTCGCGCGCACGCCATTGACGGTAAAGCGACCCGCTTCGATTTCCGCCTCTGCGGCGCGGCGGGACATGAGTCCGCTGTCCGATATGTATTTTTGCAAACGCATTTCTTCTTTCATTGTCTGTTGCCGACCCCGCTTCGCGGGCGTCCTTTCATTTATTTTGATATTCCGAAAAGGCCGAATAGCCAATCGAAAAAAGTAATTTTTTCTTCTGTTTTATCGCAGTTTTCTGTAACGTAAAGATTGCTCGACGCTATCCTTTCGCCGTTTGAGGTATATATTATCTGCCCGACGATATCCCCTTCTTTGATCGGAGCATATAGGAAACGTCGGCACTCGATTATATAATCGATCTCGGCATCGCGCGGCACTGTCACGCGGATATTTTCGCTCGGCACTGCTCTTACCTGCCTCGTTTTTCCTCCAACGACATCCAAATAAAGTTGGGGGCAGAGCAAATAAAGATCGACGCTTTTACACAGCGAAAAGCCGTAGTCAAGCAGCTGTCGGTGATCGTTCCAATCGTTCGGGGCATTGAGGGTAACTGCGATAAGGGTAGTCCCTCCCCGTTCGGCGGCGCTGACAAGGCATCGTCCGCTCGCTTTGGTAAAGCCCGTTTTGACGCCGATACAGCCTGAATATGATTTGAGCAGTTTGTTGTGGTTTACCACTGTATGCGATGCGCTCTGCTTTCCCTCGGAATCGATAACAGGAAAAGTGTATTTATACGTGGAAACTATTTTTCGAAATGTATCGTTTTTCATCGCCTCGGCAGTGATTTTCGCAAGCTCCGAAGCCGTTGTGTAGTGATCGTCGTCGCTTAGTCCGTGAGGATTTGTAAAATGTGTATCGAAAAGTCCAATATCCTGCGCACGGCTGTTCATCATGTCGGCAAAGGCGGCGATATCCCCAGCCGTATGTATGGCGAGTGTCTCCGCGGCATCGTTTGCGCTCTGCAATAAAAGAGCATAAAGAAGCTGTTCAACAGTAATCCTTTGTCCCTCTTTTAAATAGACCGACGAACCCTCGACTCCCACAGCCTCGCGCGGGACTGACACGACGGTGTCCATATCATTATTTTCGATGACTACGAGCGCTGTCATTATCTTGGTCGTGCTTGCCATCGCCATACGCCGATCGCCGTGTGATGCGATTATTTTGCCGCTTTCGTCGCAAAGAGCCCAGCTTTCGGCGGAAAGTCCGAGAGCTTTTGCCTTGATCGGCAAAAGAATCAAAGCGATCGCAGCAATGATCAGAGCCACTCTTTTAAGCATGAAATTTTACCTCACATAAGTTTTACAAAAACATTTTATGTGAGGTAAAATACTATTATTCAAACGTCTTACGCCTCGGTAACGTCTGTGCTTTCGTCGTCGCCGAGGATATCCTCGCTCTCGTCGCTCTTTTTCGATCCGACAACGCTCTTGATCTTGGAGATGATCTCAGGCGCACGCTCTACCATATCGGTAAGCGACTCGACGATATTGTTCGGGCGGGTGTCAACGTTGTTGATGTTGGGCATCTCAACGCTTCCGTCTGCCGAGATAACGAGGAATGCAACGGGGGAAATGCTCAGTCCGGTTCCGCCGCCTCCGCCGAAGCTCTTCGGACGCTCTTTTTTACCGTTTTGAGCGGCAGGAGCATTCTGACCGTTCTTTTCGTTTTTAAAGTCAACACCGCCGGAAGCGATACCGAGCGATACCTTGGATACGGGAATGATGGTGGTACCGTTCGGCGTGCTGATAGGCTCGCCGATGATAGTGTTCGCGTCTGCTATCTCGCGAATGCTGTCGAGTGAGTTTCTGATGATTTCGCCAATATTGCTTTCCATAACTGCCTCCGTTTTATTTAACGTTTTTATTTATTATTACTGATTTGTTTTCTTCGTAATCAACAGAATCGCTGCTTTCAATGCAAGCGATACGATCTGCCAGATGCGAATTGAAAAGGTGATGTCTATATCCGCGCTCCATTTTTCGCTCAAAAAGTCGCATCCGATATAGGTTTCGCTGTCTTTTTCGTATTTGATTTTAAGTGTATTTTCGAGCAGCGCAAAGAGATATGCCATCGCCTGCGACACCGCCCCGTAGGTGATTGCCGTTGAAGCGGCATCGCCGGTGGCGACGTTTAATACGATTCTGTTTATCTTTATTTTAAGGTAAGAGCCAAACTTTTTGACAAGTATCTTCGCTACGCGCAAAACGAATCTGACCAGTGCGAGTATATCGCTTACCGTCCGCTTCTTTTTTTCCTTGGCGGGCGATTTTTTTGCTGCCTCGGCCTTGCCCTTTTTCTTTTTCGCCGACTTTTTCTTTTCGGCCATCCTCTTTTTGCGAAGGGCCTTTGCCGAATAGTCGGAAAGCTTTATCTTCTTTTTCGGCTTGGGAGTTATACGGTATTT
>JAFXHW010000026.1 GCA_017533545.1 Clostridia bacterium | reverse complement strand
TGGGGCCATATGGAGCATGACAGAGTCAGCGACGATTTAGTCAACAAGATCATAAACCGTGTCATTAATTGCGGCATGGGCTTTATCGCGCTTCATTCCTCGCATTTATCAAAGCCCTTCTGCAAGCTTGTCGGTACATCCGGTCGTCTTATGTGGGGTGAAGATCAAAAAGAAATCGTTTGGACACTCCTCCCTTCTCATCCTATTGCAAAGGGGATTCCCGAGTATTTTGTCCTTCCCGTTGAGGAAATGTACGGTGAGCCTTTCCTGATCCCTCAACCCGATGCCACCGTATTCACATCATGGTTTGAACACGGAAACATATTCCGATCCGGCTGCTGCTTTATTCGCGGACTTGGCCGAATATTCTACTTCCAGCCCGGCCACGAAACCCTCCCCACCTTCCACAACGAAATCGTTCAGAAGATCATTATAAATGCGGTTGAATGGGCCGCGCCCCAAGAAAAATATCCCAAACACTTTACTATTTGTCCGCATTTTGACAGACTTGTATAACCGTTGATGATTCCAAAACATTTTCAAGGTATTACTGATGAAAAAGACAGACACACCCAAAAAACAGCGTAATTTTTACAAATGCTTTACTCACACATCAGCCGCCGAGCTTCAGGAAAGAATGCTCAGTGCCACTACCCGTGAGGAAAAAGCCTTCTATCGTGCACTGCTCAACTTAAAACTCCAGATTGAGCAGGAAAAGATAGTCGGTAAAAAACTGATATGAGTATAATCAACCAGATCAAACGCGCTTTTACCTTTCAAAAGAAGAAAAAGCCGAGGCAATCAAGTGACGGTCCCCTCACCTATACTGTTTTTGCAGGAATCAACGGTGCGGGCAAGACCTCGCTGTACAACGTGCTCCGCGACAGCGGCGAGCTTGGCGAGCGCATAAACATTGACGAGATCGCAATGGGCATGGGAAGCTGGCGCGACACTGTTATACAGATCAAGGCTGCACGTCAGGCTATGGCGCAGATAAGCGATTGCATCGAACAGCGCGTGAGCTTCCATCAGGAGACAACCCTGCCCGGCCCGACGATCATCAAACACATCAAAATAGCAAAGGAAGCCGATTTCAACATCCGCCTTTACTATGTGGGCGTCGATTCGCTTGATACCTGTATCGAGCGTGTGCACCACCGTGTCAAGATGGGCGGTCACGGAATTGACGACGAGATCATCAAGCGCCGCTTCGAAAAGATCATCGGCGAGCTTGGCGAACTTTTGCCCCTTTGTGACGAGGTCGTCTTCTACGACAACACAGTCCGCTTCAGACAGATCGCCATGATGAAGGACGGAATATGCATCGATGCCGACCGCGATCTTCCTCAATGGTTCTGGCAGCTTGGAATAGACGTGCCCTCAGACCGTCTTGCATCGCCCGATATCGATATCAAATCTGAAACGATAGAATAATCTTAAACTCAGAAAGGACTGCCCAAGGCAGCTTTAGCAATATGAAAGCAGCAGTTCCCGCAAAACACGTCATAGTCGTTGCGGTTGACAACAAGCCCGGTGTCGTCTCGCGTATTTCGGGTCTTTTCACCCGCCGCGGATACAATATCGAAAGTCTTGTAACCGGAGTTACTGACAAAAGTGAGCTTTACAAGCTGGTTATAACGGTAATATCGACCGAAGAGGAGCTTGAACTTCTCATCTGCCAGCTTGGACGCATTATGGAGGTCATCGAAGTCTACCGCAACACAGACCGACCCTGCGTCACCCGTGAGCTTATGTTTATCCGTGTAAACTGTCCTGCCACGTTGAGAAGCGAGGTCATCAAAACAGCCGACGCTCTCGGACTTGAGATCGCGGGAGTCGGCGAGGACACCGCTGTTGTGCAGGTAATCGGAGATGACAGCCGCCTGGCCTTTGCGCTTAAAGCATTCGAGTCCTACGGTATTACCGAAACGATTCGATCGGGCGCATTGACTATGGAGCTGTAAAAAAGCAAAAATATAGAGTCTGCATCGCTTACTGCGATACAGACTCTTTTTTTGCCGATTCGGCTATTATTTCGCAAAGATGCCCGTACTCGATCCCATCGGCGTGTGCCTCCTGAGGAAGAAGACTCGTGGGAGTCATGCCGGGAAGAGCGTTTGCTTCAAGGAAGATGAAATCGCCGCTCGCGCTGTCGAGTATGAAATCGATACGACTATAGCTGCCAAGTCCGAGACAGCGATGCGATCGAAGCGCATAATCGCGCAGTGCGCGATCCTGCTCAGCACTGAGCTCGGCGGGACAGATCTCCTCGGTCATTCCGCTCTGGTATTTGTTCTTGTAATCGTAAAATCCGCACTTGGGAATGATCTCGATAGGTGGCAGTGCCTTATCTCCGAGAATTCCTACCGAAAATTCACGGCCGCGTATAAAACTTTCAGCGAGCAGACTGCCCTCGTATTTTTCGGCAAGAGCGAGAGCAACAACAAGCTGTTCGCGATCATTTACAATGGATACACCCACGCTTGAACCGCAGCAAAGAGGCTTTACAACGCAGGGCAGACCGATCTTTTCGACGATCTCGTCACAATCGGCATCCTTTGCCTCGTATCTTATCCATTTTGCGGTAGGTATTCCCGCATCGCGCACAAGAATCTTGGAAATATCCTTATCCATCGCCTGCTGACAGCCAACAGAGGACGATCCGGTGTAGCTGACTCCCGCACGCTCAAGCTCAGCCTGAAGACGGCCGTTTTCCCCGATTCCGCC
>JAFXHW010000250.1 GCA_017533545.1 Clostridia bacterium | reverse complement strand
TGTTGACAACCTTCTGCCAGGGCATCTTGAAGTGAATACCTTCATCGAATATGTAGTTTTCTACCTTGCCGAAAGTGGTAATAACACCGGTGTGTCCGGTGGGAACTTCGGCAACGCAAACGGATACAGCAACAGCAATAAGAACAAGAATAACAGCAACTACGATCAGTGCTGCCTTTCCTGCACTTCTAGAACTTGATCTTGACATAATCAATCTCCTTTACGATTAAATGATACTTACAAAAAATCTCAAAATGTACGATTTTCCGATTGTTTTGATTATAACATAAAGTGCATCTCTTGTAAAGAACACTCGAACACAATTTACAATAAAATTGTGATGTGTTTATGATTTTTTAAAAATCACGGTTGCACTTAAAAAATAATCACAAGACAATCATATTTCACAAAACGCAATAATAGAATGTATCAAAACGCATTTCTGACATGCTATTACACAAAATCGGAGGTTGTTTATGCAGGGATACGATATATATAAGGACATTGCCCAGAGAACCGGCGGAGACATCTATATCGGTGTTGTAGGTCCGGTGAGAACGGGAAAATCTACATTTATCAAGCAATTTATGGACACCCTTGTCATTCCCAATATATCGGACGGGTATGATAAGGAAAGGGCACTTGACGAGATGCCGCAGAGCGGATCGGGCAAAATGATAATGACGACCGAGCCGAAGTTTATTCCCGATAGCGCAATTGAAATCAAAGTTGCCGATTCTGCGTCTCTCAGGGTACGAATGATCGATTGCGTGGGATACATCGTCCCCGAGGCGATGGGCCATGTCAGCGAGGACGGTCCGCGCATGGTGACAACTCCTTGGTTTGACAGTCCCGTTGAGTTTGAAAAGGCGGCCGAAATGGGGACAAGAAAGGTAATTTCCGACCATTCCACAATCGGCATTGTTGTAACTACCGACGGTACAATTGGCGATATTTCGCGTGAAAGCTACGTCGAAGCTGAAAAAAGAGTGATAAATGAGCTTAAGGAGCTCAAAAAGCCCTTTGTAATCGTGCTTAATTCGGCCGATACCCAAAGAAGCGAGAGCATTGAGCTTGCATATCAGCTTGAGGATACATACGATGTGCCGGTCGCACTTGTAAACTGCCTTGACATGAACGGCGACGATATTCGCGGCGTTATCGAAATGGTACTGCTCGAATTCCCGGTAAGGGAGATCAGCGTTACCATGCCTCAGTGGACTTCGATGCTTGCAGATGATCATCCTCTGCGCAAGTCGATAAATGACAGCATACTCAATGCAGCATATTCGGTAAGGCGAGCAGGCGATATCAGAGCGGCGGCCGATGCTCTCGCGGACGGCGAAACCATAGTTGATTCGACGGTTGTGTCGGTTGATCTCGGGCGCGGCTGTGCCGAGATCGAGCTGAAATTCGATGAAGCGCTTTACTATAAGGTGCTTAGTGAACTATGCGGAATCGATATACCCGATGAAAGAAGCTTGCTTGAACAGCTTTGCTCACTGTCGGCAATAAAATGCAAATACGATAAGGTTGAGCAGGCTCTTAATGATGCCAACGCAACCGGATACGGTATAGTCACTCCCGATGTCGAGGATCTCAGACTTGAAGAGCCCGAAATCATTCGCCAATCTGGCGGATACGGAGTAAGATTGCGCGCGGCGGCACCGTCGATTCACATGATAAAGGCGGATATCGAGACCGAGCTTAACCCCATCGTCGGTTCGGAGCAGCAATCTGAGGAGCTTGTAAAGCATCTGATGAGCTCTTTTGAGCAGGATCCCCATTCGATATGGGATTCAAACATATTCGGTACATCACTTCATAAGCTTGTCAACGAAGGACTTAACACAAAGCTTGCCAATATGCCCGACGATGCGAGAAAAAAGATCGGTCAGACTCTTGAACGTATCATTAACGAGGGCAGCGGTGGACTTATCTGCATAATACTTTAAATTAATCGCGCGGCACTGTCGAGTGCCGCGCTGTCTTTGTTTTTGCATAATGTGACCGAAAAAAGCAAATACTTTTAAAGAAAAATAACGTTATGATAGGAAAAGAAGGGATAAATGTACGCAGTAATAATGGCAGGCGGTGAGGGGCGGCGATTGCGCCCGATAAGCTCGGACAGGCCAAAACCGCTTGTCAATGTCGCCGGACGCCCCGCAATGAGCAGAATCATTGAATTGCTGTCTAAGCACGGCATTAAAAATGCGGCGGTAACTACTCACTATCGTGCTAAAGATATAGAAAACTACTATAATAACAGCTACGAAGGCGTAAATTTGAAATATTTTCGCGAAAACACACCGCTCGGCACTGCAGGCAGTGTGCGTAACACCTTACCGTTTTTGATGCAGGACAGTGCCGACGACAGCTTTATTGTGATCAGCGGTGATGCCGTATGTGAAATTGATCTTGGCCGTGCGATAAGCTATCATCGCCGAAAGGAATC
>JAFXHW010000249.1 GCA_017533545.1 Clostridia bacterium | reverse complement strand
GTGGAAAATGCTTGAGACGAACTATCCAAAATGGAAAGCCGAGGGACGCTTTCTTCAGCTCGTCGTCTGGTTCGGCTTCGACGTTGCCCATACACGTCTGACGGGCACGGAAAATATGCTGATCTCGATGTACGACGATCCCGATTGGGTCACGGATATTTTTGATACTTACCTTAATACCTCGCTCGACCTCTGCCAGCGCATTCTCGACGCGGGATACGAATTCGACGGCATCTTCTGGTATGACGATATGGGCTACAAGGGATCGCCCTTCTTCTCTCCTGCCGCATACCGTGAGCTTTTGAAGCCCTTCCACAAAAAGGCTGTCGATTGGGCGCACGAGCGCGGAATGGTGACCGAGATGCACTCCTGCGGTTACATAGATCCCCTGCTCCCCGACGTTCTCGAAACAGGCGTTGAAATGCTCAATCCGCTCGAGGTCAAGGCGGGAATGGATCCCTTCAAGCTTAAGAATCTTTACGGCGACCGCCTCGCATTCCACGGCGGCATCAACGCACAGCTTTGGGATAATATCGACCTTGTCAAGGCGGAAATGCAGCGCATCATTCCCGCAATGAAGGAAGGCGGCGGCTACGTTTTCGCCTCCGATCATTCGATCCCCAATTCGGTTTCCTTTGAGAATATGAAAGAGATCGCAAAGCTCGCGCACGAGCTTGGAAGGTATTAATTTATCCTCCGCAAGCACCGCTTGACACTGTCAAGCACATTATTCTTTACAAATTTCCCGCTTTGTGATATAATGATCGCACAAGAAAGGAGGACTATTTATGACAGTTGGTGAAAAAATACAGTATTACAGAAAGAAGATCGGGCTGTCGCAAGAGGAACTCGGTCAAAAGATCCTCGTCAGCCGTCAGACAATAAGTCTTTGGGAAATGGATAAGACACTTCCGACCATTGATAATTTGTTATTGCTTAAAGAAATATTCGGTGTATCCGTTGACGATATATTGAGCAACGCAGAGCCCGTCGAAGAAGGCAAAGACGAGCCTCGGGAAGCTTATATGTTTCAGTATACAAAAGATGATCTTTTTGAAGTTTTCAAGCAACTGCGCACGCCGTTTATAAAACGGGCAATAAGGTCAACTTTGGCTTGTGCCGTCTTGTTTATTTTTCTTGTTGCGATTGAAGCCCCCGATTTGCTGATCGGTTTTCTCCTCGGATATTTAATGATCAGCATCATTACACAGATAACAGGATATCGTGCTTACAAAAAAGCTTGGCTGCCGACCGAAAACATATTTTCAAAGAATACGTATTCATACTCGATATACGATCAGCACTTTATGCTGAGTATTATCCGAAATGAAGAAACCACAAGAACTCAGAAAGTTTATTTCGACGATATCAAAAAAGTTGAATCCTTAAAAAATCATATAATTCTGAATATTTCCGATCAGATCTTTATCATCAAAAAGGAAATATTAGTCGAAAATTCCGTTTTCTTTTCACTTGGCGAACGCAAATGCGAAAATAATGATGATAAAAAGCCCACCGACCGCTTAAAAGTTGTCTCGGTTATTCTGTTGATCCTTTCAATCGTCACGATTTGGGGCGGACTTCTTGGAGTGGGAATACTATCTGCATTCAACCAAGCAATGACGGAAAATATGTGGGTATTCTTTTTGTTCCTGCCCGTCCCCATCGTATCCATAGCTTTCGGCTTTTACCTAAAGAAAAAAGGATACAAATATAAATCCAATGTGATCGTGGGCGTCATTATGGCGATACTGCTTTGCATTTACGGCTCATTTACCTTTATTTTTGCCGATCTGTATTCTCATAGCGACGAGCCGATCATAAACGCTGAGCAAGTGCTTGGAATCGACATACCGGAACATTCGCGCATCAATACGATGGACAAGACAACCGGAAACCAATCCATGCCTCGCGGTTATGTTTTCTACACCAGCGATATTTATTTTGATAATGCGGTTGCTGAAGAATTTGAAAAAGATCTCCCGAACGACTCTAAATGGATAACCGACATACCGAACGATCTGGTTGGAGTTTCATCCTATTACTGCGACATTCTTGCAAGCGATTACTATATCATTTTCAACAAAGATACCGGAGAATTCAACAAGCTCCCGTCCGAAAGCGGGACTTACGTATTCATCAATATTTTGTATAATGCGAAAGACAATACAATGAAATTGGTTGAGTACCGGATAGAATATGTCAAATAAATATTTGAGGGAAGACATTCATTCGTCTTCCCTTTTCTATTATTTTGCCGCCTTCAGCGCGGCTTTTTTGCTCTCGCCGATGGCGTGGTAGGGCAGAAGCTCGTGCTCAAGCCCGCGGGCGGTGCAGTATTGCTTGATCTTTTGGAGCTCATCGCCGTCGTTGTAACCGGGGATCACGGGTGTGCGGATTATTATCCTTTTGCCCGTTTCGATCAGCTTTTCGAGATTTTCCAAAATCAGATGATTATCGGCTCCCGTACCTTTCTTGTGAAGCTCGGGATCAAGTGCCTTGATGTCGTAAAGGAAACAAGAGGTGTATGGCAATACCTTTTCGAAATGGCTCGGGGGCAGGTTTCCGGCGGTGTCGATAGCCACGGAAATGCCGCCCGAGGCGCATTTTTCGGCGATTTCCGCAAGGAAATCGGGATAAAGCATACACTCTCCGCCCGAGAAAGTCACTCCGCCGCCCGTGGCACGGTAGAAGTCAATATCGGCGGAAATGATCTCATAAAGCTCGTCGGCGGTATACTTGCGCCCATAAAGCTTTCTTGCTTCTGCGGGGCAATTATCGACGCATTCACCGCAGAGGGCACAAGAATCGGGACTCGGGCATATTTCTTTGCACACTCCGCAACCGATGCATTTTTCGGTCATCAGAGCAAGCTCGGGCTTGGGGGACTTGCTTTCGGGGTTGTGACACCATTTGCAATCAAGGTTACATCCTTTGAAAAACACCGCTGTCCTGACGCCGGGGCCGTCAACCGTTGATGAGCGCTTTATATCAAAAATATACGGTATCATGCGTTTGTAAGGATCGTCATTTCCTCGTCGGTGAGGACGAGATCGGCACCCGCGCAGTTAGAGGTGAAATGAGCTACGTTCGAGGAGGAAAAGAGCGGGATCACTCTCGGGAAGCCCTTCATTCGGTGCGCGTTGCACATCCAGGCAACGGCAAGGGCGCTGTTTGTGACTCCCTTTTCCTTTGCCATATTTGCAAGGACCTCGAAACGTGCGCCGCCGATATAGTTTTCGGGCAGGCGGGAAATATCCTCATACGCGCCGCGAATGAGCGAGGAATAGGCGACAAGCGGGATATCCTTGTTTTCAAGAAAGCGCAGACGCTCTCTGCCGACGTTTTCGTTGAAAATATAGTTCGGCTTCATATCAAGACGGCAGTTGAGGTAGGAAAAACGCTGCTGCATAACGGTATACGGCGTGCACCCCTTTTCTTTTGCCATAGAATTGAACTCGGAGAAGCGCCATGCGTCATAATTACTGCCGCCGAGGACGCGCACCTTGCCCTTTCTGACAAGAGACTCAAACGCCTCCATAGTTTCTTCCATCGGGGTATCCATATCGTCGGTGTGAGCGTAATAGAGATCGATATAGTCGGTTCCGAGCTTGCGAAGGCTCTCGTCGCACCAATACTCGATCTGCTCCTTTTTCAGCCCCGCGCCAACGCCGTGGCGGTCGAAGCCGACCTTTGTTGCAAGCACGATCTTATCGCGGCATCTGCGGTCGCGCAGCCACTCACCGAGCAGAGTTTCGCTTTCGTCGCCCGTGCCCGCCCAATGGGCATAGTTATTTGACGTGTCGATGAAATTGCCGCCCATCGCCACATAGGCATCGAGCACGGCGTAGGCATCCTCCTT
>JAFXHW010000248.1 GCA_017533545.1 Clostridia bacterium | reverse complement strand
TGATGAAACTGAAATCTATTGTTTTATCTATCTTTCTCAGAAGGTGATCTTCAGGTACAAGTTCTTCCAGTATTACAAATTCAAGTTTATTTTGCTTCCCGTTTCTTTCCGTAAACATAGGAGTTTCTCCTTGCTATTTCTAGTACCTTTATTATACCATATTTTCGCTTTTCTGTAAAGTACGACAAAGGGCTCAGAACTTTCGTCCTGAACCCTTTGTCAGTGGTCTGAGACGAGAGCACTCTCGTCTTTTTATATGGAATAGTTAATTCGATTTTGGTTCTGTCATACTTACACCATCAAACTGTGAAGTATATTCCGGCTGTTTTTCGGATTTTTTACTTATGAAAACTCCAAGCGTTCCCGAAATCAGACAAACGACAAAAAGAATGGGCGACAAAATCAGCGAGAAGGCGTTGTGAGTCAAAAACACTGACAAAGCGATAGGAACGGCGAACAAAATTGCGTTATACAGGATAAATGGGCTTTTGCGATTTGCATCTTTTAAGTACTTGAATCCGTAGAAATATGAGAAAATTGCGGGAAGGATAAGGCAAAGGTTTGAAATAATAACTGTGATAATTGCTTCGGCGGTGATGCTTTCGATGAGTGAGAGCATCAAACCGAACAACAAAAACAACGCGATACCGAACACGATCGCCGCGGGCGGCAAAAGAAATCTTTTGAGCTTCATTTTGACCTCCTTTTTGTGAAAAACGGGGTGTGATGAGTTTCTACAATACTAATATACCATATTTTTTACCCGATGTCAAGTTTTTGTCGAAATCGAATTTGTTGACAACTCGATTTATATATGATATAATTTACATAAATAATTAATTGAGGTGAGCGTATGAGACCTAACATTCTGTTTTTCTTCGCTGATCAATTCCGATTTGATGCAATCGCGGCGCACGGAAATTCGCACATCAAGACTCCGAATCTCGATCGTCTGATAAGAGAGGGCGTGACGTTCGCGAATGCATATACCCCTTCGCCCGTGTGCGTTGCGGCGCGATGCTCTCTGCATTACGGGCAGTATCCGATACATACAAATTGCTACGAAAACAGCAAAATGCCCGAGGATGGCAGACTTTCATACGTCGATGCGCTGACCCGCGCGGGTTACCGCACACACGCGATCGGAAAATGTCATTTTTCGCCCGATAAATACGCTTTGCGCGGTTTTGAGAGCAGAGAATATCAGGAAGAAATCGGTTTCAAGGGTATGTCTCGCGAGAATTATATGAACGATCTCATCGCCGCGGGCTTTGATTACTGCATCGAACCGCACGGCGTCAGAAGTGAGATGTATTATATTCCTCAACCCGCGAGAATGCCGCAAAGGCTTCATCCCTCTCAATGGATCGGCGACAGAACCTTGGCGTTCCTCGACGAGCAAAAGGGAAGTGCCCGCCCGTGGTATCTCTTTTCGAGTTTCATTCATCCTCACCCGCCCTTTGCTCCACCCTCACCTTGGCATACGCTCTACCGTTCCGAGGAAATGCCGCTCCCGAAGATCCCTGCGGATTATTGGGATCTGCAAATTTTTATTAATAAAGTGCAAAACCACTCTAAATACAAGAATCGCGGGTGGGACGAGCATCTTTTAAGGACTATGAAGGCATATTATTACGCCTGCGTTTCCTTCGTTGATTATCAGATCGGTCGCGTGCTCAAGAAGCTTGAGGAAAACGGTCAGCTTGATAATACGCTCATACTTTTCGCATCCGATCACGGCGAATTGCTCGGTGATTACGCTTGCTTCGGCAAACGAAGTATGCACGACGCGGCGGCTCATATACCGCTGATCGCGCGCGGCGGATCATTCCTCGGCGGTAAGAGGTGTGATATTCCCGTTTCCCTTGTTGATATCGCCCCTACGCTGATCTCGATTGGCGGAGCAGATTGCTCGGATATGTCACTCGACGGCAAGGATCTTGAAGGAATTTATGGCGGCGATGACGAAAGAAAGGGCGTTTACTCCTTCTTCTCGGCGAAAAGGAAGGTTCAGCGTCTTTGCGGAAAGGAAAGCGTTGATCTCTCGGATGAGGCTTGGGATTTTGCGGGAATGAATATGATGTACGCCGAGCGCGATCTGAAGTATTTTTACAGCTTCCCCGATGGAAAGGAGATACTTTTTGACAACGCATCCGATCCCGATCAGACAAGAAACCACGCGCTTGAGCGCCCCGAGGAGCTTGATTATATGCGCGGAGAGCTGATAAAGATGCTGGAGCGTGAGGGAAAAGCATATTTCGTCAAGGAAGGCAGATTTGCTCCGCCCGTTACCGCAACTGTCCCCGATGATCCCAATTGGGGACTCGCGCATCAGGATTTTTCACCCGAGTATTTTGACTTTTCTGTGCTTGAAGGGTATAAATAATCTTGACATAAGCTTAATAATATGGTACAATTATGACAAATAGTGATATTGTGGAGGTCAAAAATGATCAGACATATAGTAATGTGGAAATTCCTGCCCGAGGCGGGTGGGAAGACGAAGGACGAGAATCTCGAGGACGTAAAGGCGCGTCTTTTGGCACTTTATGCGAGCGGCAAGATCGAGGGGCTTCGCCGTATGGAGATCGGGCGCGATGTTTCGGGCACCGATATGTCTTATGATATGGTGCTTCTGACCGAATTTGATTCGCTTGAGGCCCTTCATAACTACAAGGTACACCCCGATCACGTTGTCATTTCGAATTTTGTAAAGACAGTCCGTTCGGCGCGCGCCGTGGTCGATCACGAAATTTAAGGAGAATTAGGATGAGCTACGCAGACAGAGTTTATATTGAAAATTGCCGCGATATTCTTGAAAACGGCTTTTATGATACCGATCTCGACGTCCGCCCCCGCTGGGAGGACGGCACACCCGCGCATACCGTTAAGAAATTCTGCATTACCAACCGCTATGATCTTCGGGAGGAGTTCCCGATCATGACCCTCCGCAAAACGGGTGTCAAGAACTGCATCGATGAGATCCTTTGGATCTGGCAGAAGAAGTCGAACAAGATCTCGGAGCT
>JAFXHW010000247.1 GCA_017533545.1 Clostridia bacterium | reverse complement strand
GCTTCGGGTGCAGCCGAGCAGCGCAACTCTGCCGAAACGCTTCATACAATCGAGAGCCTGTATCAGTCCTATGCCGAGTCCCGTGACCTCGATGCAGACGTTTACTCCGCCGTCGGTCAGCTTTTTTACTTCCTTTGCGAAGTCTTTTTCCGTCGGGTCCAAAGCAATATCCGCGCCCATCTTCAACGCGAATTCTCTGCGTTCTCTGATAGGATCAACCGCAATAACGGGATACGCACCGGCAGCCTTTAACTCCTGAACCGCAAAAATACCGAGTATGCCGAGACCCATGACCATAGCCGATTCACCGATCTCAAGCTTTGCTTTTCTTATTGCCGCAAGAGGGAAGGTGGCAATGAGTGCCAGAGATGCTTCGGCGGACGTCACCTCATTCGGAATCTTGAGGACGTTGTTTTCGCTTATTGTGATATTCTTTTTGTGCTTTCCCCAAAAAACGATCACTCTGTCTCCCGCTTTGACGTTGTTAACGGCACTTCCCGTTTCCGTAACGATACCCGATGCGCTGTATCCTACCGTTCTCGGGAAAACAGGTTCCTGATCCTCCGGGACGCCTGTACCGTTTCGCATACCGATCAGATTTGCTTTTTCGGTACCCGAGCTTATTGCGGAATAATCAAGGCTTACGGTTACCTCGTGCTCCTTCGGAGGGAGGCACTCGGCTTCCAAAAGCTCTGCGACGTATGGTCTGGTAAAGATGATCTGTTTCGTTTTCATATCGGTTACGATCCCCCTGTCTCCGTTTTTTGTTATTATACCATCTTGACATATAACAAACAATATGCTATACTGTAAAAAACAGATACGATTCTACACATTTTATCACAAAAGCAAGGGTGAGAGCTATGGAACGGACACTTTTCTACAAAACCTTTTCCTTTCGGACCATTCGTGTGAGCTCATTCCGTCACACGGACAATTCAAAAGGAATTCCCTGTCATTTCATTGCAAGGATGCAATGCGGAAGCGGAATTATCCGAGCATTGTCGGGCGAGGAGCTGCATCTGAGCGCGGGAGATATTTTTTATCTGCCTATGGGACTCAAATATCACTCGTATTGGAAGACGGACGAGACGGGAGAGAGGGTGGTTTCTTGGGAATCCTACGGCTTTACGCATTTACCGATTCCCGATGAAACACGGTACGCTATGCAAAAAATTCATCCTTCCGCAGAGGCTTGCGAATTGCTTGACCGTCTCGAGGAGGATCAGACGGTTTCTCCTGCATCGGTGGGGTATTTGTATCTTTTTCTGTCAAAGGTGATCGCCGATCTCCGCGTAGCGGAATCCGATCCGAAGGCGGCTTTGCTTCAAAGGGCTTTCGACTACATCCAAAGTCACGAAAGCTTTGCAGTACCCGAGCTTGCACGGGCTTGCGGCATAAGCGAATCGGGGATATACTCGCTCTTCCGCGAATACGCTCAGTCAACGCCGATAGAGATCAAGCACCGACAGATAGCGGAGCGCGCCGCACTTATGCTGACGACCACCGATATGACTGTGGAAACGATTGCGTCCTCTTTGGGACTCTGTTCCTCCGCGTATCTGCGCAGAATACTTAAAAAGCAAACGGGACAAACGCCTATGCAGATCCGAAAAGAGGCGAAATTCATCTGATAGCTTTCTGCGGTGGGATTTTGTCGTTAGTCTGTACTCGCGTTTGCCACGCAAAGATCCATTATTTTTTAATAATTTATATATCACAATCAATCTTCTTTCAAACGTATTGACAACCACGCGTTCAAGAGTTATAATTAATATAATGATAAAGGAGTTTTAATATGGAATACAGAGTTTTAGGAAAAACAGAACTTAAAATCTCGCGCCTCGGCTTTGGCGGCATTCCGATCCAGAAGATCGATGCCGAGGGCACGAAGGCTCTTATCGGTGAGCTTATAGATGCGGGTGTCAATTACATCGACACCGCGCGCGGTTATACCGTGAGCGAGGAGTATCTCGGCTACGCGCTCGAGGGTGTGCGCGAAAAGTTCGTGCTTGCTACCAAGAGTATGGCGCGCACGAAGGAGGCTATGGCGAAGGATATCGATATCAGTCTCGGCAACCTTCGCACCGATTACATCGATCTTTATCAGGTTCACAATCCTTCGGCTTCCGATCTTGAGAAGGTAATGGCGGAGGGCGGTGCGCTTGAAGCACTCTTCGAGGCAAAGGCGGCGGGAAAGATCGGTCATATCGGAATCACGCTCCATTCGGCGGAGCTTTTCGAAAAGGCGATCGATCTCGATTGGGTCGAAACCATTATGTTCCCTTATAATATCGTCGAAACACAGGGCGAGGAGCTTATCGCAAAGTGCGCACAGAGGAATATCGGATTTATCTGTATGAAGCCTCTGGCGGGCGGTGCTATCGAGGATGCGAGCATTGCTCTGCGTTTTATCGTGAGCAATCCCGCTGTGACCGTGGTCATCCCCGGAATGGCTGATTCGGCAGAGATTGCGCAGAACGTGGCGGCGGCATCGGATATCTCACCTCTTACAGAGAGCGAAAAGGAAAAGATCGCAAGGATAAAGAACGAGCTCGGCACGAATTTCTGCCGCAGATGCAATTATTGCGCTCCTTGCAGCGTTGGCATCAATATCCCCGGCGTATTCCTCTTTGAAGGCTACTACAGCCGATATGATCTCAAGGATTGGGCGATGAGCCGCTATTCGAGCCTGCCGAAGACGGCATCCGATTGCATCGAATGCGGAGTTTGCGAGACACGCTGTCCCTATAATCTGCCGATCCGCGCGATGCTGAAGAGGACAGCAGAGGTT
>JAFXHW010000246.1 GCA_017533545.1 Clostridia bacterium | reverse complement strand
GTGCGCCGGTCGTCAGCTTGTCGGTCACCTGAAGCACATGAGGCTCACCGCCCGTAGAAATGATCTCTACGCTGACCTCATGCCCTTGCATATACTCTTCCACAATAACGCCGCCGCTTCGCCCGTTTTCCGAGCTGTATGCAATCGCCTCTTTGAGTTCTTTTTCGCTGTGAATCAGCATAACGCCGCGGCTTCCCGCGTTATCGGTCGGTTTGCTGATGCAGGGATAGGTGATTTTATCTTTGATGCTGTCAAGAGCATCGGGAGCGGACAGGATAAAATACCACGGATGCTCGACATGATGCATCTCAAAGCACTTGATCATTTCACCCTTATCGGTCGATTTGATTGCTGTTTCCATAGAAATCCCGGGAAGGCCAAGCTTTTGGCAGGCCGCCGCAATCGAACGCATGGGCATATCGGTGGCAAGCGTCATGATACCGTTGGGACGAAATTTCTCCGCCACCTTCACCACACCTTCGATATCAATCGTGCTGACACAGAAAAACTCATCGGCAAACGGAACTCCCACTGCATTCGGATTATAGTCGACGACACCCACGTAAAATCCCATGTCCTTCGCCTTTTGGATAGCGGGAAGCTGCAGGATGGAGGCACCGATAATCAGTAATTTTTTCATTTTTTCCCTGCCTCGGTAAGTTGCTTTTCTTTCGCGGACGCCTCGGTAGGAGCCTCTCCGTTCGTCGATGCTTCGGTTACATAGATATTCTTGCGTCCCAGCACCGAAAAGACCGTCTGAAACAGAATCTTAATGTCGAGCCAAAGCGAAATATTCTCAGCATAGTAAACATCGTTTTCCATCTTCTGTGCCGATGTTGCGGCATTGCGGAAATATGCCTGGCTGTATCCCGTAATACCCGGGCGAACATCAAGACGTTTCTTGTGAGGCTCATCAAGAAGATCATAGCCCTTGTAATTGGTCGTCAGATGCGCACGAGGTCCGATAAAGCTCATATCACCCTTGAGAACATTAAAAAACTGAGGAAATTCATCAATCGAGGTCTTACGCATAAAGCGGCCGACCTTTGTTACGCGAGGATCGTTTGCACCGTTGTAGGTGGAACCGTCGGCGTTTTTGAGATTGGGAGAATTTACCTTCATCGAACGAAGTTTATACATTTTAAAGACCTTGCCCTTGTAGCCCAATCGCTCCGCGTTGTAGAACACCGGTCCCCTATCGGTCAGCCAGATGATGGGGGCAAAGATAAGGATCACCAACAGTACGAAGGGCATGGCAATCAGCGACAAAATAATATCAAACAATCGCTTAAAAAAACGATAGATCATTGTATGTACTCCTTCAAAACGGATGTGTAATTCTCGATTATGTATTCAACATCTTCATCGGTCAGACAGGTATGCAGAGGCAGCGTGATTTCGTTGGCAAAATGGGCATAGGCATTGGGGTAGTCGGCAATATCAAAGCCAAAATTCCGATACGCCGTATGCATGGGAAGAGGCTTGTAGTGCACATTGCAGGCAATCCCAAGCTCCGCCATCTTCACGATGATCTCATTCCGCTGCTCGGGCGAAATGCCGGGGATTCGCGTCAGATACAAGTGGCCGGACGATTCCCACTTCTCGGTATAATGCTCCAACGTTTCAACTCCGAGGGAGCGAAACACCTCGTCATACCGCCTAATGATCGCTTTTCTCCGCTTCAGCATGGCAGGATAGCGTTCAAACTGCTTGAGTCCGATCGCTGCTGTTACATCCGTCATGTTGCATTTGTAATAGGTTCCGACAATGTCATATTCCCATGCACCAAGTTTTGTTTTGGCCAAAGCATCTTTCGACTGGCCGTGCAAGCTGAGCAGTTGGAGCTTTTTATAAATAACTTCATTGTCGATACCGGGGATGGTTCTCCAGGTCAAGGCACCGCCCTCAGCCGTTGTGAGGTTTTTCACCGCATGGAAGCTGAAACTTGAGAAGTCCGCCACCGAGCCGATCATGCTTCCCTTCCATTCGGCACCGAACGCATGGGCGGTATCTGCCATAACTGCCACTCTTCCGAGAGCCGCCTGGATATCATTGTTCGGTCTGTACAGATGCTTTTTTCTCTCAACAATGGCAAAAATAGTATCATAATCGCAGGGAACGCCCCCCAGGTCAACAGGAAGGATCGCTTTTGTTTTTTCGTTGATTGCTGCTTCAAGCGCAGCATAATCCATTTCAAAGCTGTCTTCCTGCGTATCCACCAGAACGATTTTCGCCCCTACGTGATCGATAACCGAGGCGGTTGCCGTATATGTATAAGCCGATGTGATGACCTCGTCGCCCTTGCCGATTCCCATCACGCGAAGCGCCATTTCAGCGCACGCCGTCTGAGAATTGAGGCAGACGCATTTTTCCGTTCCGATCCAGGACGCTATTCGCCTCTCAAGTTCCTTTGTACGCGGTCCCGTGGTAATCCATCCCGAGCGAAGAGCTTCCGCAACTTCCTGAACCTCCAACTCACCGACATCCGGCGGACTGAACGAAATTTGTCTTTTAGAATCCATCGAGACGATCCCCTTTCTTTTATCACGAAAGCACAGCAAACAGCTATAAAATATCTCAAAACACATTTGGGCAAAGACGCAAGCAAACAAGCATTCGCATCCTATTATATAATAATACCACACTTTTTTTATGCTGTCAACAACATGTTAC
>JAFXHW010000245.1 GCA_017533545.1 Clostridia bacterium | reverse complement strand
TGCTCAATGGTAATACCGCCGAAAATGATCACATCAGAATCAGTGTAAACAACGACGGAAGCTTCGATTTGTATGATAAAAAATCGGGCAATTCGCTTAAAGGAATCGGATATTTTGAGGATATGGGCGATTGCGGCGACGAGTATGCTTACGCGTCTCCGAAGAATGATACCGTGCTGACAACTTGCGGAAAAAAGGCCGAGATTTTCGCAAAAAAGACCAATACCGAGATCGTTTTCAATGTAAAAACATCACTTGATGTACCCGAAACCACGGACAGCGAAAAGCGCAGCGTCGAGATGGCAAGAATCGAATTTGTGAGTGTGATCAGACTCGCAAAGGAATCGAAAATGGCCGAAGTTGACTGCGAGATATACAACACCGCCGGCAATCACCGCCTGCGCGTTATTTTCCCCAACAGTATTGATACCGACACCGTCTTCGTCGACGGTCAGTACGATCTTCTTCGCCGTCCCGTAGTGCCCGGCGAGCAGTGGATAAACCCCGACAATTCACAGCGTCAGCAGGCATTTTTCATGCTTGCAAACGACAGCGCATCAATGGTTGTTGCCAACCGCGGACTGTGCGAATACGAGATACTCCGCGACGGCAAAAACACCGCCGCACTTACTGTACTCCGCTGTGTGGACCGACTTGGAGACTGGGGCGTTTTCCCGACTCCCGAGGCTCAGTGCAAGGGTAAGAACATAGCATCATATGCAGTTGGAATCTGCTCTTGCGAGAATGATGAAATGCGAAAAGAGGCGTATGCCTTTGCAACCGGAAAAATGCTTACATATAAGGCAAAAACGGGAATTGACGGATCGATGGACGATGTATTTTCCTTTGTTGAGTTAAAGGGTAAAAACACCGTTCTTTCGGCAGTGAAAAAGGCAGAGGATGACGATGCGGCCATCGTTCGATTCTATAATCCGAGCGAAATCGACGAGGAGATCGAGCTTGATTTCGGGGCCGATTTTGCGAAAGCTTACAAAACGAATCTTAACGAAGAAATCGAGAGAGAACTCGTTTTTGCCGACCGAAAGATCAGAATGATATCACCCAAAAAGAAGATCACAACGATAAAATTGGAAAAATAAAATTCAGCAAAAAAAGCCGACAGGGTAAAAAATCCCGTCGGCTTTTTTGTATCGATTTTGATGAAAATGAGAACAATAATACCGCATCAAAAAATGAAATGAGGTATAAAACTGATGATAGAAAAGGATACCGTGCGACTGCTCCGCGAATGTGATGCGGGTGCAAAGATGGGTATATCTTCGATCGACGACGTTTTGCAGTATGCAAAAGGCAAGGAGATCAAAACCGCGCTTGAAAGCTGCAAGGACGAGCATAAAAAGCTGGCTGTCGAGATCACCAATATGCTTGACAACTACGGTGATGACGGCAAGGATCCCGCCATTATCGCCCAGGGTATGTCCCACATGAAATCGGCGGCTATGATGATGGCCGGCGGCAATGACGCAACCATTGCCGATCTTATGACCGACGGCTGCAACATGGGCGTAAAATCGCTTTCACGTTATCTTAACCAGTATAAGGCGGCCGACGAAAAATCGAAGGATATTGCAAAACGGCTTATCGATTCGGAGCAAAAGCTCGCCGACGGAGTAAGAGCATATCTTTGATTAATATGATAAAAAAGGGTGCCAATTTTTGTTGGCACCTTTTTTTAATGGCTGAAATAGTCCGACCAGATGAATCCTGATCCCGACGAGTTTGAAGTTGAGCTCGAATCGGTCTCGGGAGTCGTTTTGTTAAACGACCCCAGACTTACAATAAAGGATATCTTTGTCGAGTTTGCGGGGACCTCGGAATTGGCGGTTTTGCTCTGCCACATTACCTGCCCTGCGGGAACGTATTCGGGATATTTGTCGGTCTCGGTGTATTCGTAGGTAACGTTGTCGAGCGAGAGCGATTTTGCTATCAGCGTGGCGTAAGCCTTTTCCTCGGTCATGCCGATAAAGCTGGGGACTGTGACGTAGTCGATCTTCTGCCCCTTGCTGTATATAAGCTTTACAACGTCGCCCGATTTGAGAGGAGTTCCCGCTTCGGGTTCGGTGCGGATAACGTATCCGAGCGGCACGAAATCGTTGTATTCCGATTCGGTGGTGGGAATAAGCGAATATTTATCGCGAAGCTGTGCTTCTGCCAAACGGTATTCGGTAATCGTAAAATCGGGCAAAATAATCTCTTTTTCGCCGCGGCTGACAGTTAATACAAGATCGCAATACTGCTTTCCTGCGGCCACCTTGCGGTTTTCTCCCGCTTCTGGCTCCTGATCGATTATGGTATTTTCGGGATATTCGTCGGTGAATTTGTCTACGATGGTGATGTTGTAATACTTGAGCGAATTCAGATCCTGTCTGAATTTGGGAGTATACAGCTCGTTGACGTAGTCGGGAATAGTTATCGATTTCGGCGACGACGAAGCAAAATCGGACATGAGATTGCCGAAGACCGTTATCCCCGTTGCGACGATGACAATAAGAAACGCCGTTGTAACGCCCGAAATGATGGGAAACATCGAGCGGCTGGATTTTTTCTTTCTTCCGGGCATCGGCTTGGGATGCCTCTTCTTTGCGCCGCTCGCATAATTCGAACGGTACTTTTGTTCGGAAAGCGTTTGCGGATTATTAGTATTCGTGCGTCCGGATCTGAATATATAGGTGGGATTCGCTTTAAGCTGAGCGATGTGACGCAGCATCTGCGACGCGGTGCGGAAACGCTTTTCGGGATCCTTTTCCATCGCCCCCATAATGATCTGCTCGAGTCCTATCGGAATGGAGGGATTAATATCACGCGGACGGCGGGGAGTGGCGCTCACCTGCATCAGCGCAACCGAAACGGGGCTGTCGGCCATAAAGGGAAGCTGACCTGTTGCCATTTCGTACATCATTACGCCCAGCGAATAAAGGTCGGAGCGCTGGTCGATACGCTTGCCCGATGCCTGCTCGGGGCTGATGTAGTAAACTGTACCGATTGCCTTGTCGGTCATGGTGACGGTTTCGGCATTGGGAAGTTTTGCAATACCGAAGTCGGTGACCTTGATGCGGCCGTCTTTGAGCAGTATTATATTCTGCGGCTTTATGTCGCGGTGGATGATATTCTTCGAATGTGCGTGTTCGAGCGCGCGTAAAGTCTGCTCGGCAAAGGACATGGTTTCTCTGAAAGAAAGCGCACCCTTGCGGTTCATGTATGCCTTTAAGGTAATGCCGTTTACATACTCCATTACGATGTATTTGAGGTTGGCCTTAAAGGAAACGTCGTATATTGAAACGATATTCGGATGCGAAAGCATCGATATCGCGCGGGATTCCGAATTGAAACGTTTTACGGACTGTATATCGTTTGTTATTTCGTCTTTTAACATCTTGACCGCGACGTTGCACTTCATAACAAGGTCGACGGCCTCGAAAACGACAGCCATTCCGCCAACGCCTATAATCTTGACTATTTTATAACGGTGGTCGAATATCTGACCCACGTATTTGTCGAAAGCACTCATGCGTTAGCTCCTGCGGATAACTGTATTTTTTATTCTATTTCGAAAAGCACTGCGGTAATGTTGTCACCGCCGCCGCCTTTGTTTGCTCCATCGATAAGCGCACTTACGCGATCGTCAAGGGCAATGGTGGAATCGTTAATGATGTTTAATATATCCTTTTGCGACAGATAGTCGGAAAGACCGTCGGAACAAAGAAGGATTGTTGCATTTTCCGAATCGGTGAAATCGACAGTGAAAAGGTCGCTTTCAACTTTGGAATCGATGCCGACAGCGCGCAAAATGGCGTTGCGGCTCGGGCTTACCGCCGCTTCTTCGGGAGTCATCTGACCGAGATCCACCCACATCTGCACCCACGAATGGTCACGGGTGAGCTGGGTCATCGTACCGTCCGAGATGATGTAGAGGCGGCTGTCACCGATGTTGGCAACGTACATCGTACGGCCGTAGAGCAGCGCGGCAACAAGAGTGGTTCCCATTCCGCCGAGCGATGTGTCGTCGGTCGATTTCTGGAACACACATGAGTTTGCCGTGGCGCAGGCCATGCGCATCATGTCGCCTACCGCGGCATTCTTGTCCGAAAGATCGGGAAGATGCTCGCTTATGTAATTGCAGAACGCGTCGATGGCGCTTGCGCTGGCGACCTCGCCGCCGACCGCACCTCCCATACCGTCGCAGACGACGGCTAAAAGTGCGCCCTGATCAAGCTCGAGGATGCGGAAGGAATCCTCGTTGTTCTGGCGTTTTTTACCGGTATCGGTTTTGCCCGAATATTTAAGCATAGGTTTTGCCCTGCCTTTCTTTTCGGATAATGCGAAAAGGGTTTTATTGTTTAAACTACTTACTGTTTCTCAGCTGACCGCACGATGCGTTGATATCACCGCCAAGCGAACGGCGGACGGTTGCATTTACGTGTCGGCTGTTTAAGCGGCGCATGAAGCGCTCGGCACTCTTCGAACGTGAAAAGCCGCGTCCTGCGACCTCGTTTACGGGGATCAGATTGACGTGGAAGGGGGATTCGCGGTCAAAATACTTCTGCAAAAGGACGGCCAGGGCGTCTGCATGCCTATCGTCGTCGTTGACTCCTTCAATAAGGGTGTATTCAAAGGATATTCTGCGTCCCGTCGTGTCGAAATATTCGCGGCATACGGGGAGCAGCTCGCCAAGACCCCACTTGCGGTTGACGGGCATGATAAGATCGCGCTCGTCATCGTTTGTGGCGTGAAGCGAAATTGAAAGGGTGATCTGAAGATCCTCCTCCATCAGCTTTTTGATGCCGGGCACCACTCCGCAGGTCGAGAGGGAGATGTGTCGCTGTCCGATGTTCAAAAAATCGGGCGATGAGGCCATGCGAATGAACTTGATTACGTTGTCGTAGTTGTCGAGCGGCTCTCCGATGCCCATAAGCACGATTCCGCCGATGCGCTTGCCGCTGTCGCGCTGGGCGACAAGGACCTGTCCGAGCATTTCGGACGTTTTGAGTGAGCGCACGAGTCCGCCCGTGTTGGAGGCACAGAATTTGCAGCCCATGCGGCAGCCCGCCTGGCTGGAAACGCATATCGTCGCGCCGTGCTCGTAGTCCATGACCACGCTTTCGATCTTCTGTCCGTCGGAAAGCTCGAAGAGATATTTGATGGTTCCGTCGCTCGAAACAAGCTTTTTATCTATTCTCGGCAGCCCGTCGTCGGCAGTTTCGATCAGCTGCTCGCGGAGCGCTTTCGAAAGGTTGGTCATGCCGTCAAAGCCCACACCGCGAAGCAGCCATTCTCTGATCTGCTTTGCACGGTAGGAGGGCTGTCCTATTTCTTTTATAAAGGAGGCGAGCTCCTCTTGTGTCATTGAGAGTATATCCGGTTTCATTTCGTATTATTACCGTCCGATGTTGATTGTACAAGTATACTATTATATAATAGCACAAAATTTCATACATTTCAACAGTTATTTTTTGTTTTTTATAAATTGTCCGATTTTTAAGCGATAAAGATGATAAAAATCACTATATTTGATGCACTTTCTGTTGCAAAATCGGCAAAAACATGGTATAATAAAGATCAACAATGAAATTTTATCAAAATATTATAAAGGAGACCGAAATATCATGTCGGAAAACAAAGCAGGAAAAGAGCTTTCCGAAAAGCTGTTTTTAAAACGCAAAAAACTTTACGATGACTTCACCGAAGAGGACATCGCAGCCGCCCGCGACTATGCAGAGGGCTATATGTGCTTCCTCGATGCGTCAAAAACCGAGCGCGAGGCAGTAAGATACGGTATCGAGATGGCAGAAGCTGAGGGATACCGCGAATTTCGCTTCGGCGAGTCGCTCGCTGTCGGCGGCAAGTACTATTACAACAACCGCGGCAAGGCGCTCTATATCTTTGAGATCGGCGAAAGAGCGCTCGAAGAGGGAATCCACATCCTCGCCGCTCATATTGACTCCCCCCGTCTTGACTTAAAGCAGAATCCTCTCTACGAGCAGAACGATATAGCTTACCTCAAGACCCACTACTACGGCGGAGTTAAAAAATATCAGTGGACTACTATTCCGCTTGCCCTTCACGGTGCTGTGACAAAGGCTGACGGCACTACCATCGATATCACTATCGGCGAAGACGAAAGCGAGCCGGTGTTCTATATTTCCGATCTGCTTCCTCACCTTGCAAAGGATCAGGTCAGCCGTCCTCTCGGCGAGGCGATCCCCGGAGAATCGCTCAACCTTTTCGCAGGCTGTACGCCTCTCAATTTGGAGGGCGCCGAGGAAAAGATCAAGCTCAACGTGCTCAATATTCTCAACGAAAAATACGGCATCACCGAGGCTGATTTCCTCTCTGCCGAGCTCAGCGCGGTCCCTGCCGCACGCGCAAGATACGTCGGTCTCGACCGCGGACTTATCGGCGGTTACGGACATGACGACCGAGTTTGCGCATATACCGAAATGACCGGCTTTTTCTCGGTCAAAAAGCATGAGAGAACTACTATGGTTATCCTCGCCGATAAGGAAGAAACGGGTTCTGACGGTGTAACCGGTATGCAGAGCCAGGCGTTCACCGATCTTATCGACGAGATCTGCGATCAGATCGGCGCAAACCGCGCCGCAGTACGTGCCGCATCGCGCTGCCTTTCCGCCGACGTTTCGGCCGCATTCGACCCTCATTTTGCAGAGGTTTACGAATCACGCAACAGCGCATATCTCAACCGCGGTGTCGTACTTAACAAATACACCGGCGCACGCGGTAAATCAGGCACATCCGATGCTTCTGCCGAGTTTGTCGGCTGGGTAAGAAAGTGCTTTGATGAAGCCGGAGTAGTATGGCAGACCGCCGAACTCGGAAAGGTAGATCAGGGCGGCGGAGGAACTGTTGCTGCTTATATAGCAAGAAAGAATATCGACACCGTAGATGTCGGTGTTCCGGTGCTCTCCATGCACGCACCCTGGGAAGGGATTGCCGTGGGCGATCTTTATATGACCCACCTGGCATTCTCCGCGTTTTCCAAGGAATAAAAGTATAAAAACATGGCCGCACTCCTTGTCAAAAGGGGTGCGGCAAATGCATAATTTTTGATAAAAGACGGACAGAAATACAGCCATGTCAGACAATAAAAACAAAGTAAAAAAGCTGCCCGAGCTCCTTTCTCCCGCCGGGAATTTTGAAAAACTTCGCTCTGCTGTAAGTTACGGCGCCGATGCGGTGTATTTTGCGGGACAAGCGTTCGGAATGCGCGCTGCTGCCGACAATTTTACCCTCGATGAGATGCGTGAGGCGATATCGTATGCTCACGCTCATTCGGCGAAGGCGTATATAACGGTCAATACATTACCCCTTGTTCACGAGATCGCGCCTTTGCGTGCCTATCTTACCGAGATCGGCGGCTTTGACGACAAGCCCGATGCGCTCATTGTAGCCGATCTGGGAGTCGCTTCGATGGTAAGGGAGATACTCCCGATGTGCCAGCTGCACGTTTCCACTCAGGCCGGAGTGACCAATCACCTCGACTGCATCGAATGGGTCAAGCTGGGCGCATCACGCGTGGTTTTGGCGCGAGAGCTGTCACTTCGTGACATCATCGAGATACGCAAAAATATCCCCGAAAGCATCGAGCTTGAGGCCTTTGTTCACGGATCCATGTGCGTGTCCTTTTCGGGCAGATGCCTGCTTTCCAACCACTTTACAGGACGTGATGCCAACCGCGGACAGTGCACTCAGCCCTGCCGATGGAACTACAGATTATACGAGATCGAGGAAGAGAAGCGTCCCGACGACCGCCTCCCCGTAATGGAGACCGACCGAGGCACTTTCATTATGTCTTCACGCGATATGTGCATGATAAAACGTGTCGGCGAGCTTGCCGAGGCGGGAATCGCATCCTTCAAGATAGAGGGACGCATGAAGAGCGCATATTATGCCGCCGTAACGGCAAACGCCTACCGCATGGCTATCGATGCTTACCGCGACGGAAGAGAGTTTGACGAGCGATGGATGTGCGAGCTGGACAGCGTCAGTCACCGCGAATACTGCGAGGGATATTTCTTCGAAAGCCCGCTTGACGAAGGACAGATCTGCAGCTCGGAGGGCATGAAGACGGGCTATATCCGCGAAAAATCGTACGTTGCGGTCGTTAAGGAATTCGACAGCGAAAGAATGCTTGCGAAGTGCATTCAGCGCAATAAGATCTCCAAGGGCGAGGGCGCCGAGATCATATCACCCGGATGCGTCGGACGCGAATTTACAGCGGACGAGCTGTATGATTCCGAGGGAAATGAGATCGAAAGCGCACCCCATCCGATGATGGAGTTTTACGTCAGGTTACCCTTTGAGGCAAAAGAAGGGGATATAATCAGAAAATAAGCTTTTTAAGCTCATTTTATCATCTTTTGATCTTTCAAATACGAGGTATGTTCAAAGTGAAAAACACATCATACAAATCGGCACTTTTGTCAATCGAGCGCGAAAGGGAAGCGGTCGAAAACGCTCTGTCGAGAATATCTGAAAAGGATTTCGGACGCGCGGTTGATCTGCTTGCGAATTGCCCGCGAATCATGACGAGCGCGTCGGGCTCGTCGGGCATTGCCGCAAAGAAATTTGCACATTCGCTCTGCTGTATCGAACGCGGAGCAATGTTCATGCCCCCCTGCGAGGCAGTTCACGGCGGCATGGGCGGAATCAAGCGCGAAGACGTTATGGTAATGGTCTCGCGAGGCGGCAAAACGAGCGAGCTTTTGCCGTTGATCGACGTTGTGACCAAAAAAGGAGCGTCTCTTATCGCCGTTACCGAAAATCCCGATTCTCCCCTTGCAAAGGCGGCAAGCGTCGTGCTGCTCATGAACGTCGGCAAAGAAAGCGATCCGCTCGGGCTTATGGCAACGTCGAGCTACGTTCAGACTATTGCTATTTTCGATGCCCTTCTGGCCGCCCTTATCGAGGAAACGGGCTATACTGCCGAACAGTTCGGACTTATCCATCCCGGAGGAGCGGTAGGCGAGCATATCAACGGCAAAACGATATAAATTTATTGACAAAGCGACAATCAATCACTATAATTATACTGTAAGTCAAATAACTGTTCTGCAAGATCAGTTAAAAATAAAGGAGCCATTACTATGAGTAATAAAAACATCTCGATCAGCTTTGCGCCCGATTTCAAATCTCTCGCTTCTATGGTGATCGACGGCCGTGAGTTTTTGTATAAAACACAAAAGCCCCTTTTCACCGTCGGACTCCGCACCCAGAATGCCGAAGAGGTGGTTTTCAATGCCGCTGATGCGAAAATCGTTAAAGACAGCTACGAAAACGGCAAATTTACTCTTACATACGACGGCTTTGATGCCGCAGATGTAACTGTAACCGTTAGTTGCACCGTTGCGGACGCTCTTTTGTGGAGAGTTGCTGTTGAAAACCGTACCGACAGCGCAGTTGAATACGTTGACATTCCTTCCGTTACCCTCGAGGGCGCACTCGTGCTCAACGGCGGTAAGGCAGGAGTTATCCTCCCCTACAACGAAGGTATGCTTATCGAGAACTGCAAGCATAAATCGAAATTCATGGATCCCGAATTCCCCTCTCACCCCAGAACTCCTATGTTCCCCAATATGCTTTTCGCGCCTCTTGCGATCTACATGTACGAAAACAACGGTATTTACATGGGTGCACACGATCCGGGCCGCGGAACAAAGTGCTTTGACTTCTGCTCTGACGAGGAGAAGACCGAATTCAAGATCAAGCTTTACATGGGCGCAAACTTCGGCGAATCGGTTGCAACCGATTACGACCTCGTGTTCAAATACTTCGAGGACGGCTGGCAGAACGGTGCCGAATATTACCGCGAATGGTTTGAAAACAATCTCCCCGAGGGCCTTAAGAAGATCGAGGACAATCCTGCGCTTCCCGCATGGTATACCGACGATATGCCTCTCGTAATCACATATCCCGTACGCGGTGTCCACGATATGGACAAGATGGACCCCAACGGTATGTTCCCTTATGAAAACGCTCTTCCTTACATCGACGAATACGCAAAGAAGATCGGCACCAAGGTAATGGTACTGCTCATGCACTGGGAGGGAACAGCTCCCTGGGCTCCTCCGTACGTATGGCCTCCCTTCGGCGGTGAAAAGATGCTGCTTGACTTTATGGACAAGCTCCATGCAAGCGGACACCTTCTCGGCGTATACTGCTCGGGTATCTCCTATACCGACCAGAGTAACCTTATCGAAGAGTATAACTGCGCAAAGCAGATCGAAGAGCGCGGCCATATGAAGGCCTTCTGCGCTGCTCCCGATCAGTCGATCAAGTACAGTATCGTCTGCACCGGTCAGCGCTCCGCTTACGAGATCTGCGCTGCAACCGATCTCGGTGCCGAGATCATGAAAGAGGCTCTCGATCCTATGTTCCAGAGCGGTATCGACTACGTTCAGGTCCTCGACCAGAACCATGGCGGCGGTATGGCATTCTGCTATTCCAAGAGCCACGGACATCCGCCCGTACCCGGTAAGTGGATGACCGATGCGCAGGTCAAGCTTCTCAAGGGATGGAAGGACAGCGCTCCCAATGTGCTTATCGGCTGTGAATCTGCCGCTTCCGAGCCTTTCCTCTCCTCGCTCAGCCTGTCGGATAACCGTTATGTATTCAACTATGAGTTCGGACGTCCTCAGCCTATCTACGCTTACATCTACCACGAGTATCTGCATAACTTCATGGGTAACCAGTGCTGCTGCCCCATCATTCGCGAGAACGTGGGTTGGTATTACAGAGCGGCTTACGCATTCATCGCAGGCGATCTGCTTACCCTTATTCTCAATGATAAGGGCGATATCCAGTATAACTGGGGTCTGCGCGATTTC
>JAFXHW010000244.1 GCA_017533545.1 Clostridia bacterium | reverse complement strand
CTGTCATTTCTCCTTTCACTAAAGGTCTGAATAATGAGCACGAATAAGTTTAGCACAAACGTGAAAACTTTTCTACATTTTTTGCAGACTTCTGACAAAAAGCTGTGCATGCTGTTATGCGTTGGGCTTGTGCAGTTGACATCTTCTTTTGCACATAGTATGATTGTTCATACTAATCATACTATGCGGAGGTGCGGATATGGAAGTTCACGACGGGAAGTATGCGTGGATGGTCAAAATCGGCGAAAAAGGTCAGTTTGTGATCCCAAAGGAAGCGCGCGCGTTGTTCGATCTTCAGCCCGGGAATGAGATCTTGGTTCTGGGGGACGAAAAAAGAGGACTTGCTATACTGCCCAAAGCAATGCAGCAGGAGCACATCAAGCGAATCTTTTGTGAGATGAAAGAGGAATAGGTGAGAGGCATGAGTAAGATCGTTTTTTTCTGCATTCCGGCGCACGGACATACAAATCCTACGCTTGGCGTCGTGCGTGCGCTGACCGCGCGCGGACATGAGGTGTGGTACTATTCCTATAATACCTTTCGTGAGAAGATCGAAGCTGCCGGTGGCCTTTTCATCTCGTGTGATGACTGCGATATAGAGCGCAGCCTTTCGCCCAAAGATGTGGCGCGTATGGGAAAAGATATGGCTTTTTCAATAAAAATTCTGACGGATACCACGCTTGCGCTCGATGACAGAGTTTGCACCGAAATGAAGGAATTAAAGCCGGATTGTATCGTCGCCGATTCGATGGCGATATGGGGAAAAGCTGTTGCGCGTAAACTCGGCATCCCGTTTGTTTCGTCGACCACGACTTTTGCTTTCAACCGACACTCGGCAAAGATCATGCCACAAAGTGCTGGCTCGCTCATTAAAATGATCTTTTCCATGCCGAAGATATCCAAGCAAATCAAACGGCTGCAAAAGAAAGGGTATCCGATCAAAAATTTTCTCGATATTCTCCAAAATGACGACAACACGCACACGATCGTCTATACATCCCCTGAATTTCAACCTGCATCGGAAACTTTCTCCGACAAATATGCTTTTGTCGGCCCGTCTATTCGCCCTGCATCGGAAAAAATAGAAAAGAAGAGAAATAAGCTCGTCTACATCTCAATGGGAACGGTCAACAACGATATGAAGCCCTTTTATAAAAGCTGCATCAGTGCATTGAAAAATACGGAATATCAGGTGATCCTTTCTGTCGGCTATCTGGTGCCGCTTTTGGAATTTGGAGAGCTTCCTGAGAATATATCGCTCTTTCAGCATGCTGATCAGATCGCGGTTCTTGAACAGGCGGATGTATTTGTATCGCATTGCGGTATGAACAGTGTCAGTGAGAGTTTGTATTTCGGCGTCCCACTTGTTATGCTGCCTCAAACGGCGGAACAGGGTGGTGTCGCTGCGCGCGTTTGTCAGCTTGGCGCAGGCATAAGACTTGAAAGCGCGGATGTGAGCGCCGTTTTGCAGGCGATCGGAGAAGTGCTTGCAAACGAAGCCTATGCAAAAAACGCACACTTGCTTGCCGAAGGTTTTCGCCGCTGCTCCGGTGCAGAAGGTGCGGCAGATAAGATATTGGAGGTTTGCGAGAGTGCCGTGTGAGATGACGGGAAAAATCCTCGCTTGTACAATCTGTACACATGAAGTGAACGGCGCAAACTCTTTTTGTTGAAATGTACTGCGCTGCGTGGTACAATAACTGTGTACATATCGATTTTTTGGCTTTGACCGCGCTGCATGGCGGACGCGAGAGGGAGGGCGGATATGAGGCTTCTTTTTACGAACTGCGACATTCTTGTGCGCGGCGAGAGCGGATACGAAACGCTGCGTGATGGGTATCTGGGTGTTGACGGCGACACGATCTGCTTTGTTGGCATGACAAACCCGACCGAGGAGTACGATGCCTATAAAAATATGCACGGTGCG
>JAFXHW010000243.1 GCA_017533545.1 Clostridia bacterium | reverse complement strand
AGATGGGCAAATAAAGGATCGTAAATATCAATATCGTGTAAATTCTTCCGGTCTTCTTCATATCATCGGTCCCTCACTTTCGGTGTCGCCGAACTTATTGACGACGAACATACTTGCAAGAATCATCAGCATGAGTACGAAAGAAAGAGCCGCACCGATGCGGTATGACATCGCGTCGGCGTTGCTGAGGAATGCCATCTCGATCTTGTCGCCGATAAGAGTAATAGTTCCGCCCGACAGGGTCGCCGCGATGTAGAAGGTGCTTATTGCAGGCACAAATACCATGGTAATGCCCGACACAACGCCCGAAAGGCTCAAAGGCAGATAAACCTTGGTAAATACCTTCCAAGGATTGCATCCGAGATCGCTTGCGGCCTCCGCGTAGCGGCGGTCGATACCCGACAGTACGTTGCATATCGGAACGATCATATAGGGTAAAAAGTCGTAGACCATGCCGAATATAACAAGCCCGGGTGTGCCGACAAATTTGACTTCGTCCATTCCGAGGGACTTTATTGCGGCATTGATAATGCCGTTGTCCTCGAAAATATTGAGCAGGGTATAGGTTCTGATAATAAAGCTTACCCACATGGGCACCATGACAAGCATCAAAAGAAGCTGTCTGCGGCGCTCGGGCAAGGACGAAATGTAAAGGGCTACGGGATAACCGATAAGAAGGCATATTACCGTGGCCGCTCCCGCAAAGAGAATGGATTGGCCGAATGATCTCACATATCCGTTTTCGGGATCGGCAATAAACTTGATGTTGTCAAGGGTAAATCCGCCGTCCACAGTAGTAAAGGTGTAGTATACAACAAAGATCATCGGCACGATGATGAACAGTATGCACCACAGTGTGTGAGGTCCGAGGAGCAAGGCGCGTCCGAAGGAGCGGTTTTTCTTCATTCCTCGCTCTCACCTCCGTTTTCAGCCGAGTCAAAAGAATCCTCCTCGCCGATGATGATATCGGGATTGGACATTTCCTCAGCCTCGTCGGAGAAGGTGGAATAGTCGCCGAATTTACCGGAATATTCGGATTTCTTCATTACATGGATAGCGTCGGGCTCGACATAGAGTCCGATCTCGTTGTCGGCATAGTCTGATGTCTCGACCATCCACTTAAAGCCGCCGACATCAACGATGATCTCGTAGTAATCTCCCTTGAATGTGACAGAGGTGACCTGTCCGACAAGCATACCCTTTTCCTTTTCAACGATGTCAACGTCCTCGGGACGTACAACAACGTCAACCGGCTCGTTTTTGTCAAAGCCGGTATCAAGGCATTTGAAGGTGTGTCCGGCAAAGCGGACGCTGTAATCTTCAAGCATTACGCCGTCGATGATGTTGCTCTCGCCGATAAAATCGGCAACGAAAGCGTTCTCGGGCTCGTTGTAAATATCAACGGGACTGCCTATCTGTTGGATCTTACCGTCTGCCATTACAACGATGGTATCAGACATGGTAAGAGCCTCTTCCTGATCGTGGGTTACATATATGAATGTGATACCCGTCTTCTGACGGATATTCTTAAGCTCGTTCTGCATATCCTTGCGAAGCTTTAAGTCAAGTGCGGCAAGAGGCTCATCAAGGAGCAGCACCTTAGGACTGTTTACAAGAGCACGTGCGATGGCAACGCGCTGCTGCTGTCCGCCCGACAAAGTGCTGACGTTTCTCTTTTCAAATCCGCGAAGATTTACAAGCTCAAGCATTTCGCTGACTTTTTTCTGTATTTCGTCATTTTTCGCCTTTTTGACCCGCAGGCCGAAGGCGATATTTTCAAATACGTTCAGGTGCGGAAACAGTGCATATTTCTGAAAAACGGTATTGACAGGACGCTTGTGAGGGGGCATATCATTGATACGCTTGCCGTTAAAGAATACATCGCCGGTATCAGGAGAAATAAATCCGCCTACAATGCGCAAGGTTGTGGTCTTGCCGCAGCCGGATGGGCCCAAAAGGGTTACAAATTCATTGTCGTGAATGTCGAGATTGATACCTCTAAGCACTACTTCACCGTCAAAATCCATACTGATATTCTTCAGCTCGATAAGCTTGTCATTCGTGTTTTTCATTTTTAAAGTTATCATACTCCTTTTTGACCGATTATGCACCATTTGTCCCTTTTTTATGGCACAGGACAAAATGCTGTCTATACAGTAAATCATAATATCATATTTACATCAAAAATGCAATAGAATCGGCAAAATTCTTTAAAAAATATTATTAATCGCAACCTGCCATAACTGAAGCTGAAAAATCTCGAAATATCTGCGTAATCCTCGCAAATCCTCCGTTTTTCTCAAAAAATTGTAAACGGGCGCTTTGCCTTTTGAATCATCGTATCGGCCCGGGGTTCGAAAAAACGGACATAAAAAGAAAAATACACATTACGAGAGGGGTAAAATTCGTTGCAGAGTAAAAAAATATATAAAGGGAAAGCATCCATAAAGGAAGCAAAAAAACAACCGAAACAAGTCCCATCACTCTATTTGCTTTTTCGGGCAGCATTCTCATACAAAAAACAGAGGTTGCCGCCATCGCTCCGTCAAGCGGTTTAATGGGCAAAAGATTTATTACCGCATAGGCAATACAGCAATACGCGAAACGCGGAAAAAAGCACATCGAAAAAGCCGCTGCAAGGATATTGAAAAAACAACCGCCGAGGTAAACGGCCGCCGTTTTTTTGTAATTTATCGAATTCAGCGAAGACGATATATCGAGTCCTCCGGCGCTGAAGGTGATGTTTTTCACCCGCACGCGCAAAAGAAGCATTACTGCCAAATGCCCTGCCTCATGCACCGCTATTGCCGTCATCATAGGCAAAAGCATGTCAAACGGAGTGAGCGCGACCGAGAGTGATACGAACACTATAAAGGAACATTTTATCTGAATTTTATTCATCGCTTGACCTTGTCTTTTTATTGTGGTATAATGGGTTAACAGCTAAATTCATGAGGTAAATTCCATGACAAAATTCGGTAAAGTACATCTGTTTAAAACTCTCGTTTTATCAAACGGATTCGGCTCACTATGTGCCGCGATGATATCATCGATGACCTACGCGCGTCAGGGCGAGCCCATGTCCAATATATTCGCCCTCGCCGCAATATATATCGCGCTGGCCACCTTTTCGGGAAATATGGCGGCAAAAGGATTGCCTAAAAATCCTGTTGAAAAGTGGTCCCCCGTGCTCATTCCCCTCTCGGTAACCGCGCTTTTCTGGAGTGTATGCGTTATATTCTCGGGCGGCAACCTTACGTCGGGCATTTTCAACGTCTACCTTTACAGCCAGCTAACCCATCTGCCCATCGTGTCAACGGTAGTTGAATCGGGCAACGTCATGATGGCCTTCTATCTGCCCTTCGCCTTTAACGCGATTTTCGTTGCATCCTTTGCATTCTTCCAAAAGCTCCCCCAAAAGGGTGCAAAGCCAAACGACAAGCCCGAAAGCGATGATACATCCGATGAAAGAGCGCCCGCTTTCAAGCTTTCCCATCTGTTTACGATTTTTGCGCTGATCGTGCTAACTTCGGTTGCCGTCAGCCTGTTTATGATTAAATAACATGATAGATAACAAAGAATTTGAAAAGCTGCTCACTTCTCCGTTTGACAAAGACAGCTACACGTCAAACCGCGTGCTCGACGTAATGATAAAGGCCGCTATCGAAGCAAAAAAGGCTATTTTAGAGGTGTACGCGCGCGATTTTGAGGTGGAATTCAAGGCTGACAGCAGTCCCGTCACCGAGGCCGACTACGCTTCTAACGATATAATCACAAAGGCGCTGGCAGGAAATTTTGCCGACGTGCCGATACTGTCGGAGGAGAGCGCCGACGACAAGCGCCGCCTTTGTAACCGCTTCTGCTTTATCGTCGATCCGCTCGACGGCACGAAGGAGTTCGTCAAGAAAAACGGCGAATTCACGATAAATATCGCCCTTGCCGACAATGGTGAAAGCGTTATGGGAGTGGTTCTCTGCCCCACCACCGACGAGCTTTATTTCGCCGCGAAGGGCATGGGAAGCTACCGCATCAAAAACGGGCAATGCGAAAGGATCCACACGTCGTCAAGAACAGACGGACTCATCGTAATGCAAAGCAGATCAAACGCAACGAATGAATGCGATGCCCTGTATAAAAATGCGGGCAAAAAGATTGCCGAGATCCGATCGGTGGGCAGTGCGATGAAGGGCTGCCGCATCGCCGAAGGCGAAGGTGACATCTACTACCGCTACGGGCGCACGATGGAATGGGACACTGCCGCCGTGCAGATAGTCTGCGAGGAGGCGGGCGGAATTTTCGGTCAGCTTGACAAAAACTTTTCGCCCATGCGCTACAACCGCGAAAACAACGTAAACGAAAACGGATTTTTCATTATTAACCGTGCCGAAAACCGTCTTCATTGACATTAAACCGATAAAAAAAGAATAACTCCTTTTGATGTGGCAATAATCGTGTCATCAAAAGGAGTTTTTATTTTTCGGAGGAAACAAAAATTTATGTTAAAAAGATTTGTACTTATTTTCAGCTGTCTTACCCTGCTTTTTGCCGCTTTTTCATATGCGCTCCCCACTCCCGAGGATGCCGCACTCTACGACAACTTCATCCGTCTGCACGTTATTGCCAATTCGGACAGCGAAAGCGATCAAAAATTAAAGCTTGAGGTACGGGACGAGATACTTGAATATATGTCGGGTATTTACGAAAAGCAAAGCGATTTTGAAAGTGCGAGGGAGCTTATCAACGGTCACCTTGATGACATTCAAAGCATCGCAGGCGATTTTTTAAAGGAAAAAGGGTACGGTTATCCCGTTTCGGCAACTCTTACGTCCGAATACTACCCTACCCGCGAATATGAAGGAGTGTCCCTTCCCGCAGGTAAGTATCTTTCGCTTCGTGTGATAATCGGCGAAGGCGATGGCAAGAATTGGTGGTGCGTGATATTCCCCTCCCTCTGCCTTGATGCGAGTGCAAAAAAGGAAAAGCTGAGCGAGGCCGGCTTTACCCCGTCGCAGATAAAGATCATCACCGGCGGCGAAAAATACAAGTTAAAATTCCGCATACTCGAGCTTTTCGGCGAGATAGGCGAATGGTTGGATTAAAAAACAGAGCAAGTCAATGACTTGCTCTGTTTTTTTGGAGCGAGTGATGGGAATCGAACCCACGCGACCAGCTTGGAAGGCTGGAATTCTACCATTGAACTACACTCGCATATTCATTTGGAACGCTATATATAATATCACAAAAGCAAGTAATTGTCAAGTGTTTTTTAAAAAATATATTTTTGGGGGCAGTCAAATGAGAAATACATTTGACACAGCTTTGGCAGCAAACAAAGTGTTTGGCAAAAAAGCAATCATCCAACTGCCCCGGCATGCCTTCGTGTGTCGGTAATATAAAACAAAAGTGATGCTGTTTGTTATTGCGCTCCGCAGGAGCAGGGGGAATCGAAAAGTCCGGTCATATTGATATAGTACCGTCCGTCCTCATTCTTTTTGAATCCGAGCATACGGGCTATCTTTTCGTCACAACCGTCATAGTACATATTCTTTTCGTCGAGAAGGTCAACGAAATTCATAACAGCACGTCCGAGCACAAAAAGTGCCTCAACGTCATGGGTGCCGACAGCTTCGTTTATGTTGTAAAGATGTCCGCCGTCTTCTTTGAGCGAAAACTGCGCTACTCCGAGCAGCTTTCCGTCAACAGCGGAATATGCGAGAGCCTCCTCGATATACACGCAATCGCACTCGCCGCATATCCTCTTTTGTTCATTTTTATCCTGTATCGCTTTGCAGATCAGCATTTTACTTTTCCTTTTAAAATAAGTTTTTGAAGACCGAATCCTATCGAAACGCCTATCATATTGAGCAGCAGATCGTCAACGTCAAAGTATCCGAGCAGGGTGAATACCTGCACGATCTCGGCTGAGAGAATGCATACGAGCGAAATTACGAAACACCCTATAAACTTCTCTGCCTTTTTCGCGGTGTAAGGCAGCAAAAAGCCGAGCGGGACAAACATGACTACATTGCCGACAAGGTTTACTACCGCCGCGCGGTTGACACCGCCGAAAAGCGAACGCGTGTATAGCGCGATCGTTTCAAAGGGAACGATATTGAGCTTTTCGCGAAACTCGCTCCAATAATTCTGCATCCACACGCTGTTCAGGCTACTCAGCTCATGATAAAGCCTTTGACCGAACATCAGCCAGAGCATAAGCAAAATATACACGCCGAACGCGCTATGTATTATTATTTGTTTTGTTACGTTTTTCATTTGAGGTTTTTAAGATAATGTACCTGAGCGCCGCTCAGCTCGCGCCACTCGCCTGCTTTCAGTGTGCCGAGAGTAATCTCACCGATGGCGACGCGGCGAAGGCTCATGATCTCAAGTCCCACATTCTCGCACATCTTTCTGATCTGGCGGTTACGTCCCTCGGAAAGCTCGAATCCGACGATTGTCGAATCACGCTTCTGCGATACAAGCGAAATTTTTACCGGCTTTATCTTATAGCCGTCGATCTCCATAGGCTCGGAAAGCTGACGCATGAGCTCGGTATCGACGATGCCGCGGTTCCTGACGTGGTAGAGCTTTTTAAATCCGTGACCCGGATGGGTAAGCCTGTTTGCAAGCTCGCCGTCGTTGGTCATGATGAGCAATCCCTTGGAATCCATGTCCAGTCGGCCGCACGGGTATACCCTCTCGCCAACGCCCTCGACAAGCTCGCTTACACACGGTCTGCCGCGGTCATCCGACATCGAGGTGAGGTATCCTACGGGCTTATTGAGAATGACGTATCTCTTCTTTGACTTGCCCGCCTTTACCACCTTTCCCTTGTACTCGACCTTATCGACACCGGGGGTGATCTTTTGGCCTATCACAGCGCGCACGCTGTTGACGGTAAAGCGACCCGCTTCGATTTCTGCCTCTGCGGCGCGGCGGGACATGAGTCCGCTGTCCGATATGTATTTTT
>JAFXHW010000242.1 GCA_017533545.1 Clostridia bacterium | reverse complement strand
GGGCGAAAAAGATAATCTCACCGCACCGTCAACTCCCGTCTTTAGCCTTGCATGAGCAAGGGGCGCGCAATGAAGTCCCGCGCGGGCGCAAATTCCCCTTTCATCGAGCATAGAGGCAAATCGCTGTGACGGGATCCCGTCGACGTTAAAGAGGACGATCGATCCCTCGCCCTCGCCGTAAAGCTTTATTTTGCTCGTCTCGCAGAGGTGATCGCGCACGTATCTTGCCAGCTTGCATTCGTGGGAATAGATCTTTTCGGTACCTATTCTCTCTACGAAATTTACTCCTTCCGCAAGTCCTGCAATAGCGGGTAAAGCCACTGTCCCAGCCTCAAAGCGCTCGGGCATGATCTCAGGCATATATTTGTCGGCTGATAAGGTTCCGCTTCCGCCCTCGATAATAGTCTGAAATCTGCGGCATTCGTTTGCCGCATCAGACGAAAAAACCGCCACGCCGCTTCCCGCGGGCCCGTAAAGCCCCTTGTGACCCGGCGCACAGAGAATGGATATGCCATCGCGTTCGATATCGATATCCATGCTGCCCGCACACTGCGAAGCATCAGCTATAAAAATAATCCCTCTCTCGCGGCAAAAACGTCCAATCTCTCGAACGGGAAGACGGAGCTGGCAAATGTTTGAAGCAATAGTGCAGGCTACAGCGACAGCGGAATGGTCGCATACGCCTCTGAGCGACTCGATCACCTTATCGGCATCGCTGTCGGCAGTGAAAAAATCGTATGACACGCCCTGCTTTGCCAATGCATATACCGGTCTCGATACCGAATTATGCTCCATATCCGACATGACTATCTTATATCCTCGTCTTGCCACCGCCTTGATGGCAATATTGAGCGCATAGGTCGCGTTTTGAGTAAAAACTACGTTTTCGCTCTCGGCGCCGAAATGTTTTGCTACCCTTTCACGTGCCGAATAAAGGACATCGGACGCAGATCGGGCAAGACTGTGCGATCCGCGTCCGGGATTGCCGCCCGTTTGACGAACGGCACGGCACATCGCCCTTGAAACGTCAAGCGGCTTCGGAAAAGTGGTTGCCGCATTGTCAAGATATATCAACGCATCATCTCCAATTCTTTATACAACGACATCGCTGTACCTTATTTTGTTGTTAATCAAAATCTCGCAAGCCCGATCGGTATTGGTACACGAAAGCGACAAGCCGCTTTTACAGCCTCGCTTTGTGTATTTCCCTTCAAGCGATACGATCTCGTTATGTATATTTTTTTCCCGAAGTAATCGGTGCGCCTTTTGCGCCACCGTGGGAGATTCAAATGTTATAAGACATCTTTGTGTTTTGTTTATCATGCTTTTTTACCTTTTCACGAGCATAGTTCTTCCCTTTAGTTTTTCTCTTTGTGATATTATATGCAATGGAGCGAAAAAGTGACAAAAAAAATCAGAACCCATCGGTTCTGATTTTTTATTCTTTACTTTTTACTTTGCGAAGGGGTTGAAGGTGAACATATCGGTGTCGTTTTTGTCGTCGCCGTCACCGTCGTTATTTTCATCGCCCTCTTTTTCAGCCTTTTCCTCCTCTTCCTTTTCGCGTGCGGCCTTTTCGGCGGCATCACGCTCGGCCTTTGCGCGGTTCTCCTCTTCGGAGCGGCGGCGCTGCTCGGATTTCATCTCTTCGAGCTCTTCAAAAGTAGGCTCGCCGTTCATAACCGCTTCAAACTGCGCCTCGTCCATGATCTCGTACTTATAGAGGAACTCGGCGACGAAATGAAGTTTCTTCATTTTCTCGTTGAGTATATCCTCGGCACGCTGATATGCTAAATCGACTATGCGTTTGATCTCGCCGTCAATAAGCGATGCGGTCTGCTCGGAATAGTTGCGGGAATTGGAGAAATCGCGGCCGAGGAAGACCTCGCCGTCGGAGTGCTCCGATCCGTACACGATCGAGCCGAGCGAATCGCTCATGCCGTAGCGTGTAACCATATTGCGCGCAATCGAGGTGGCGCGTGTAATATCGTTTGATGCACCCGTTGAAATATCACCCAAGACAAGTTTTTCGGCAACACGGCCGCCGAGCACTGTGACGATCTCTCCTTCCATGTCGTTGCGCGACATATAGGAACGATCCTCCTT
>JAFXHW010000241.1 GCA_017533545.1 Clostridia bacterium | reverse complement strand
GCAGAATTCGACAAGTATTACAATTTATAATATTTTGCAAAATAAAAGGCCCTATCCTTCGGGCCTTTTATTTTTATCAGCCGTCGTCGGTTGACACGATTGCAAAAATATGATATCATTATTATGTACATTTTCCATTAAGCGTTTGGAGGAATTATGAAAACATTTTCCGTCAAAAAGATGCTCAAGATCGCATCTTTGCTTCTTTTGGCATCTTGCATTTTGGCATCATGCGACAATACAAATGACAATGTCGGTGATGAAAGCACCGCCGATACTACCGATGCTGCAGTAGATACCTCATCTGAAGAGATCAACTACAAGGACATATACGTACCTACCCTGTCGGCACTCAAATCGGGAATTACATACACCTTTGATCCCCGTGATATCACCTTTGATCTGTCGGACGGCAGTGCAAATATTATCAGATACGAAAATATCGAAGACTCCGTCAAAAGCGAAATAGACAAGATCGGGTTTGACTCTCCCGATTATTTTATGGTATTAAAAAGCAGCACTCCCATCACAGGTCTTATTCTCAACGAGGGGTACACCTATTCGATAACGGTAAATTACTTTGCAAAGACGAGCCAGCCCTGCCAGCTTGTTGCCAAGAATACCGTAAGCGGTGATAGCATCATCAGCGGAGACAAAAACGTATTTGATGCCACCCAAAACAGCGTAACCTACCACTATACGGTGAAAAAAGGGGACAGCGCGATTGTTTTTGAATGTGACGGTATCGAGGGCGTTTACGTCAGCGACATCAAAGTAGAGCTCGCGACAAGCGGTCCCACTCTCGCCCAGCTTACCGACGAAAAGGGCTATGATTGGCCGATCGACAGACTCAAGATCGGTGACAGCGAGATCGTTGGCATTGAAAACTGCACCTTGTCTGCTTACAACGAAATGATTGCAAACGGCTACGATTCAAGCACCCGTGTTCTTTATACAACGGGAGGCGATATCGTCGGATTTGACCGTCCCTCGCTCTTCATACCCGGCAGCAAATACACCATCACGGTGAAATATTACGCCGAAAGTACGGGCGGATACATCATTGCACTCGACTCAACAAGCGGAAATCACACCTATGCAGGTCCCAATGCCTTCGTCGGTGGCTATCAGGAGAGCAGCTTTACCGCTACGGTAGGCGAAAACGGCGAATATGCGCTGACCTTATTCAATGTTCCGAACCTATATATCCTTTCATTCAACGTAAAGCTTGAAATCCCCGACGAATCAAGTGACCCTGTCTTCTCCCCTCCCGAGAAATTCTACAATCCCACTCTTGCCGATCTCGACAAGGGGTACACCTTCAAGTTCAGCAAGGGCAGAACTCCCGAGCTCAGCGGAGGCGAATACATCAGCATAAGCGCCCTTCCCGACAGTGACGAATACGAATATTATCGCTCCGTTCTGACCGAGGAAAACGGTTTTTCTGCCTATACCTACCACGTTGACCGCACATCGCTCGTCTTCGATACGCTTGCAGGAAATCTTGCGGCAGACAAGAGCGCAAAAATCACGATGCGCATCTATTGCGAGCTGCCCCAGGACCAGATCGGTATGCTCTGTCACGGAGTCAATTCCAATATGACGGGATCGGGCGATTCGCAGGATGCAAACTTCAAAGTCAAGGCAGTCGACGGGCTTAAAAACGTCTACGACCTTACCGCAACCGTTACCCCCGGGCCCAACACCTACACCTACATCACCTATTACTGCACTGAAGAAGAGTATTTCATTATGAGTCTTAAAGTTAAGATTGAGGGCATCGCGCCCGATCTTTCGGGCATGGCTGCCACGACCGATCACCCCGAATACGGATTCGTTTCAAACGAGAACGGTACTGCTCCCGAAGCTGAAAACGTCTCACTTTCCGAGCTTATTGCCAACATGAGCGGATCTCCCTTCACCAATGCGCTCATCTCTTCCGACTCACCTCTGACCGATGCATCTAACATCGGTATCGTTTACGACGAGCTTGACGACATCCTTTATCCCGTGCCCGAAAACAAGGAATTCGACCTTATAATCAACGTAGGCGATTTCGGTATTTCACCCGCAAACTCTCCTGCCGACAACAATGCTGCTTTTGCCTCTCTTATAAAGGTTCTCGCGGGCACCAACGGGCTTAAAAAGGTATATTTCCCCGAGGGTGAGTACAAATTTGAAAACACACTTTACATCACCGATGTCGATGACGTTTACTTCTGCGCTGAGAGATTCGACAAATACGCCGATATTCTTATCACATCATGGACACGAGGCATTATAATCGAGGACTGCAAAAACATCCATTTCAACAATTTCACCCTCGACTACGAAACTCCCTCGGCTGTCACGGGTACGGTAGTAAGCTGTGATACGGCATCGAAAAAGATCGTTATAAGAATCAACGATGAGTTTGACCTTACAAGACCCGAATACAAAGGCGGCAAGCAGGTGGTCGGTGTCGGCTCCTACGTTGAATACTATTACAACGATCTCGCGGGCAAGCTCGTCCCCAATCCCGACGGAAATCTGCTTTATACCCGCGATATCACCGATGCCTCCTATGATGCCGAAAGCAAGTGCCTCACACTTACCTTCTCTTCGATAAAGGAAACTGCCCCTAATACCGTTGTCAACGTAGCCTTCACCATGTACGATTATTTCGGTATTCACATGACCGACTGCAAGAATCTCTACATCGAGCAGTTTGATATCTACCACACAATGGGAATGTCAATAGGCGGCTCGCTGTGCGAAAACGTATATTTCAACGGACTTCGCATATCGCCAAAGCCCAACACATCAAGACTTATGACCGCCACCGCCGACGGCTTCCATCCTTACCTTTTCCGCGGTGAGATCGTGGTTACAAACTCGATATTTGAGCAGTCGCACGACGACAGCTTCAATATTAAAAACGCATATCAGGATGCTGTATCGATTCAGCCCACAAAGGTGTTCTATAACCCCTCCACCAAGATCTACGTTGAAGCGGGCGACGTAATCGAGATATACCGCTCGTCCGACCTTGCTCTCATGGGAGAGTACACCGTCAAGGAAGTTGACGAGAAAAACAACTGCTACATCATTGACGGTTATATCGATAAGAAATATTCCGACAGCTACACCTACCGCATCGCAAACGTATCCAAAGGCGCGAGCGCGAAGATACACAACTCGCTGATCGGCAACAAGAGAAACCGCGGCATGTTGCTCCAGACCCGCAATATCGAAATTTCCAACTGCACTTTCATGAATATCGTCCACGGTGCCATCAACATTCACAGCGTACACGATGAGTTTATGGAAGGATATATGCCTGCAAACGTCACTGTCAAGAACTGCAAGTTCCTTAGCAACAATTGGCCCAACGTAAGTGTCTTTACCTGGGGCAGCGACGGTCAGAACAGCGTTTCAAAAGGCGCCATCAAAAATATCACCGTTGAAAACAATTTCTTTACCGGTCAGACCGATATCGCTCTTTCACTTTGGGGTGCGGGAGAATCTCAGATCAAAAACAACCTCTTCGCTTTCCTTAATTTCCCGAATGCAATATCAATATCGCACAGTAAGGATATTACCGTTACCGACAACCTGCTCGTCGACATTGAGGATAAGGATGTCTGCGTTTTCGATTACAACAACACCTCGGCAATAAGACAAAAGGACACCGAGTGCGTCGTGATCGAAAAACCGGATATTATATATCATAATCCTCTTGCAAAATAAGATTATTACATCAAAAAAGGCGTTATGCCGTAAAGCACAATGCCTTTTTATTGTTATTCGATAAAAACATATTGACAAATGATCTCGTGTAATGTATAATGTCAGTAAGCGCACAAAGAATATTACTACACAAATCCAAACGAAAGGAAGCTTTTTTAACGAAAGTATTGGTTATTAATATGAACGAAGAGATCACAATTCCCGAAAATAAAAAGAAAGAAAGCAAATATTCCTTTACGAGCATTGACTTTTTCGCTTCTCTTGCGGCGCTTGTTCTCGGCTATTTATTCGTGTGCGTGCTCGCCGGCGGCGCCGATCCGCTGGGCACCATGATTTTCGTTATTTTGCTCTATCTGTCGAGCGCAGTATTTATCTTTTGTTCGAAAAAGCGTCCCGACAGACTTTCGCTTGTTCTCGGAGCGATCGGCATCGCTTTTTCGGCGGGATTTATCGTAAGCTCCGCCGTGCGAGGATGGCTGTTTTTTGGAGAAATGCTTCTTTACATATATTTCGTTTATTCTGCCTTTGGAAATCGAAACGAAGACAAGATCGGGCGCTTGTTCTGGTTTGACGCACTAAAATCTGCAACCGTGATGCCCTTTTCATCGCTGGATGCGCTTTTCGGCGCGCTGACCTCTTTGAAAAAGGACAGTGTCGGCAAAAGGGCCGCTAAAAATATCCTGTGGGTGTTTTTGGGGCTTGCTGCGGCTATCATTCCTACCGCAATAATAGCTTCGCTTTTGGACTATGACAGCTCTTTCGGCAGCCTAATGTCCCGAATATCCAACGCCTTTGATTTTTCCGATACTCCCATTGTTATCCGTAATCTGATTTTTGCATTCCCCGTCGCCATTTACTCATTTGCTCTATTTGCATCGTCCAAATTCAATTTGAACCGTGAAAGATACAATGTAGAAGAATGCGGACGCATCAGTGAAAAGGCTCGCTTTTTGCCCACGGTGCTTTCTGTTACCGCAATGCTGCCAATCCTTGCGCTTTACGTTATATTCTTCATTTCGCAGTGGGGAATGTACGTTTCCGCTTTTACCGGAGTGCTCCCGGAAAATGTCAGCTATGCCGAATATGCCCGTCAGGGATTTTTCGAGCTTTGCAGTGTGTGCGCAATAAATGCCGCGCTGATATTTACAGTGAACGCTTTCACAAAAAAGGCAGGACGTTTGGCAGACATCACGCTTCGCATAATCAAAGCTATCACGGCGATCTTTTCGATCGTGCTTGCCGCAACCGCGCTCTCGAAAATGTTCCTTTATATCGGAGCGTACGGACTCACCCTCAAGCGAGTACTCGCAAGCTGGCTTATCATACTCCTTTTAATCGTTTTTGTCTTTGTTATTATCAGTCAGATAACATACCGTTTCCGCTTTAATGCCGCACTTTTGATTGCCTTTGCCATTCTGTTCGGCACTCTCGTATTCAGTGATGTACCCACCATTGTTGCCGAATACAACACAGAGGCATATCTGTCGGGCGAGCTTTTGAATATCGATGCCAATGAGCTTTATTACGAATGCGGCGAGGCAGGCATACCCTCTCTTGTACTGCTGTCAAAAAGCGCTCCCGACGAGGATATACGCGAATATGCAAAGGCACTCATTGAGCAATACAAGGGCGAAAAAGCACAAGAAGAAAACAACGGCGAAAGAGGATTTTTCTCCTTCAGCATCATACGAGCCAAGGCGGAAAAGGCTGTTGAATGATTTTTACATCCAAACAGCTCATCAGCAATAAAACATTATGCCCTCCTGCAAAAAAGCAAATATTTATGTTGACTAAAAAATATGGCAACCACGGATTGATTTTCTGCGGATTCTGTACTATAATAGTAAGGTAAACTCATAATTTTGCAAAAGTGCGATAAAAAATTGACGGAGGGCAAAGCAATGCAAAACAAAATGAAAATCGGTATCCTGGGCGCAGGCACGTGGGGCGTTGCTCTTGCAAGAATGCTTTGCAATGCAGGCAACTCGGTAACCGTTTGGTCTGCTGTTGAACAGGAGATAGATGATCTTTTGGCAACAAAAAGGCATCCGAACTTCCCCGATGTCGATCTGCCAAAGCAAATCGCATATACAAAGGATATAAAAAAAGCTTGTTTAGGTATGGATATATTGGTGTTTGCAGTTCCGTCGCCCTTTGTCAGAGCAACTGCAAGAAAGGCGGCGCCCTATATATCCAACGGACAGATAATCGTGGATGTTGCCAAGGGAATTGAAGCTCAAACGCTATATACGATGACTGAGATTATCGCAGACGAGCTTCAGAATCCCACGGTAAAATTGGTTGCTCTTTCCGGTCCCACTCATGCAGAAGAAGTAATTAAGGATCTCCCCACGGCTATCACAGCGGCAAGTAACGATGTCAAGGCGGCTTCGACAGTGCAGGATGTATTTTCTGTCGGATGCATGCGAGTATATACCAACGACGACGTTCGCGGAGTAGAACTTTGCGGCGCATTAAAGAACATTATTGCCCTATCCTCCGGTATTGCGGCCGGACTCGGATGCGGAGATAATGCAAAAGCCGCGCTTATTACGCGCGGAATTGCCGAGATCTCCCTTTTGGGCACCGCAATGGGATGCAAAGAGCAAACATTCGGCGGCTTGGCGGGTATCGGAGATCTGATCGTTACCGCAACCAGTATGCACAGCCGCAACAATCGCTGCGGCATGCTGATAGGACAAGGCGTCGCTGTAGATGAAGCAATCCTGAAAGTCGGCATGGTTGTTGAGGGAATCAATGCTTTGCCCGCTGCTATTAAATTGGCTCAAAAATACAACGTGGAAATGCCGATAGTTGAAACGGTCGATGCAATATGCGACGGCAGGATGGAAGCTTCCAAGGCTATTCAGATGCTGATGTCAAGGGAACTCAAATCCGAATTGAGCGGTTCAGCATTCAATTACATTTGATCACACCGCTATTGTCGGTTCTTTATATCTCGTAACTGTTAATTCATCCGACAGCTTTCCTTATAAGCACTTCAATTAGTACGGTAATTAAAAAGGCATATCTCGAAAGAGATATGCCTTTTTTGTTTTTCATTTACGCCGCTTTTTTCTTTTTGCTCTTCTTTACTACAGCACGTACGATGAGCACAATAGCTGCAACAAGTATCACGGCAATAGCGATAACAGCATATGTAAATACGTTCGCGTTGCGCACGAGATCAACGGGATTTAAGCTCTTGTATACCACCTTGCGGCCGTCGGTTTCGGCATATCTGCCGTCTATCTCGCCATCCATCTCGTCAAGGTATTCGGCAATGGCACACCATTCCTTCAAAGGATTTCCGTTTTCGTCCTTGACAACGTGATTTACAAGGTCGCTGACCGCGATCGGATTGCCCTCTTCATCGCGGGGAGTGATGGTGAGTATGCCCATCGAGGTCTCCTCGGCCGAACCGAGCATCTGACCCATATACATACCCGCAACGACGAAATAGAGCTTGTCGTTGTCAATCTTCTCAAGAGTGCCGTCCTCGTTTTGGAGCATTGCATAATCGATCTTGTTGAAGATCATACGGTTCTGGTTAAATGAGTACTCAATACCCGACATAAAAAGCTGTGCCGATCTCATAAGAGGCTGAACGGAAGCATCGAGTTCGAGCGCATTTTTGAGATCCTTGCCGAGCAAATATATTCCGATAAGCTCGCCCTCGGTACCCACGCCGAGCGATGCGGCATTGAATACGTCGGAAACGGTCACATCTCCGACGGGCAAACTTCCGCGGATAACACCGGCGGCGGTGATGGCTACATCAACCTTTTTGCCGCTTGCGCGCTCAACGGCCCACTTGTATGCGTCGGAAAAGATGTTGCAGAGGGTGGATTCGTGCTGGGTGGCGTAAACCTGATCGACGGTGTCAAAGGTGTATTTGTTGTTTACGAGAACCTGATCGAAAGTAAAGCCGTATTTGTAGAGGTAGTCCGCTTCAACGGCCGACTTGTATTCGTCGACAAGTGCGGCGATCTCGCTGTCGTCGGCAACGTTTTCGTCGATCTTATCAAAATAATAGTCGCGCAAAGTAACCTTGTCGCCGTCAAACGAGAGCTTCAGCACGCCGAGGTTGCGTCCGTATTCCGCGGCAGACACGATAAAAGTATCGTTGACCTTTATGGCCTCTTTGAGAGTGGTATGGGTGTGTCCGGAAACGATAACGTCGATGCCGCTTACCGCCTTGGCGAGCTCATAATCCTCGCCCTCGCCGCCCGAGGTGCCGCTGTGCGAAAGGCAGATCACAACGGGGTGAGCGCCGTACTTATCCTCGCATTCGGCAACCGCCGCCTTAACCATTTCATCGGCAACGGCGATGGGATCTTTATATACCATGCCCGAATTGGGAGCGCAATCGTCGGCATCGGCACCGAAAATGCCGAATATGGCGTAATAAACGCCGCCTCGCTCCAGAATGGTGTAATTTTTAACTCCGTAGGCGTTGTATGCCGCCCAAAGCTCGGCATCATAGCCATCTTCGCCATCAACGGGAGGCAGATAGTTTGCGCATACGAGCTCAGGCAGTCTCTCGCCGCTTGCAGCTGCGGCATTGAGCATATTTTTCAGTCCGGTCTGAAGATAGTCGTATTCGTGGTTGCCGAAGGTGGTAACGTCATAGCCCATCTTGCCCATGATACGAAGCTCAATAGCAGAGGTGGGATAGGCCGTCTGGAAGAGCGAGCCCATCGAAAAGTCGCCGCCGTCGACCAATATCGCATTGGGATCGAGCGCTTTTTCCTGCTTTATAGCCGTCATAAGACGGGCATATCCGCCATATTCGCCCTCACCCGTTTCGTTTGCCGAGGGAAGGAGGTGGGAATGAAGGTCGTGAGTAAAAAGAACGGTGATCTCATTGCTTTCGGTACCGGCAGATGCGTTTACTGCCAAGGACAGCGAAAGAACGGTCAGAATTGCCAGAAAAAGTGCGGAAATTCGTTTTAACATCATATTTTTTCGCCTTTCGGTAAAATATTGGATATTTATATGTATTATAGCATAAAAACGCAGATGGCGCAATTGGCGAATAGCATAAAAAAGCTTTTGCCCTTTTGGGCAAAAGCTTTTTGTTTATTTACTGAACTTGTTGAATGTGTTGAAGAACTTATCGAGGCGGGGAGCGTGCGCTTCAAGGAATCTGTACATACTCTTCAGATTGCTCTCAAAATAGGGCACACCGGGCCAATTTTCAAAATCGCGGTTGTATACATCCTTCGGTATTTTTTCGAGAAATTCGTCAAATAATGCCGACGCATTTTCTACAGTCAGAATGTCCTGACGCAGGAATTTCCATCTTGCCTCAACTTCATCGCCAAAGCATTCCAGCAAAACGATATACAGCTTGGACGCACTCGGCTCTACCGATATAAGTCCGTGCGGATTGACACTCGGACAGTTGGGTTTGGCATCATAGGCAATGTTTGTGCCGAGCGGCTGACCGTTGAAATAAATTCCAAAGGTGCCGTCCATATCATACATCGATGGGATCCACACCTTGCCGTCGTACGTTGCCCAAAGCACGTTCTTTGCGAGATTATCGGCAGCGCTGATGAAATAGGTGAACAGCATATTGTCGATAGCCGCCTCGATATCAAGGTGATCGGCAAGCTCTGCCTTTATTCTGTCTTTATCGCCGCAGTTGATAAGCGAAATAAGCTCGTTAAAGCTGTCTTTTATCCATGTTTCGTCATCGGTGGAGCAGTATTCTACCTCCCAGCCGTAGTCCTCGAAATCACCGCCGATCTCTTGTTTGAGCTGTACGGAATCGGACCACCGATCGGCCATGAGCAGCGCTTCTCTTGAATCCTCATCGCCTTCCATGCCGAACATCCACTCGTCCTTCGGGATGTTCATGGTATAGATGCCGTGGAACTGATCGTTAATATAAACCAAAACGGGATATCCGTCGATAACGCCGTAGTTGGGGGCAGAAGCAAGTCCGGGATTGATGTTTTCGCGGCTGGCAACGACCTGGGCAAACAGCTTTGCACCGACAACGTTTCTCGCCTGCGATGAGTCAACGTAATTTGCCTTCATGCAATACTTGTTTTCCTTGCCCCAGCCGAGATCAACCTTCAGCTTGCTTTCGAGATCGGCATCCTTGAAGAATTTAACGGTGAAATTCTTTTTGGGATATCCTGCCGACGATGCGCCCTGGATCTTTATTTCGCAGTAGCATTCAAAGCTGTCTATATCCTTACTGCCGCTGACGTATTTGTATTTTACAACGATCTCGCCCTGCGATTTCTGAAGATCAGTAAGCGGTACGTTTCCACCCATATCGTACATGTATACGGTGGGAATCGTTTCTTCAAAGGGTTCTTCCTGTGCAGTCGTTTCTTCTGCGGTCGTTTCTTCTGCGGTCGTTTCTTCTGCAGTCGTTTCCTCTTCGGTCGTTTCTTCTGCAGTCGTTTCCTCTGCAGTCGTTTCTTCCGCAGTCGTTTCTTCTGCGGTCGTTTCTTCCGCAGTCGTTTCTTCTGCGGTCGTTTCCGTTGTATTCACATTACCGTCAACACAAGAAGCGAAGGTCATTACAGTAAACAGAATTGCCAGAAAAAATGCAAAAATTCGTTTTAACATCATATTTTTTCGCCTTTCGGTAAAATATTGGATACTTATGTGTATTATAGCACAAAAACGCAGATGGTGCAAGTTTTTTAATCAGCACATCAAAGCAAAGGTGTTGTCGTCGGAATATTCGATCTCCTCCGATATTATTCTTGCCAAAGACACGATATCGCAAAGCTCATCGGCATTCTCAGCGCATATCAGCGATGCAAAGAGCCGCTCGCAAAAGAGACAGAAGGCCAACCGGTCGCGAAAGTCCTCCCCGTTCAGCGCCTCGGTACAGTGCCGATAGACAAAATAAGCAAAAAAACGCTCAAGATATTCGTCCTTGCCGATCGGACGGCAAGACGACGAGTAGCTTAAAAACAAATTTCTGTGACTTTCGTCAAGATACTCAAGCGTGTCAAGCATTTTTTGCCATTCGCTGTCCTCGCCCGATTCTATCGAGTATTGGCGGTATATCTTTTCTAAATTTTCCTGATAGGAGCATTCTCGCTCCTGCAGCATATCAAAAACTCGGCTTCGCTCGGCGCGGCCGTCAAAATCGACATCATCGGCAAGGACGTCCGCATCACCTGTTTCTTCGATCTCCGCATAGTCGGGCGAACTTAGAATGAGCCTTGCCGCCTCCTCGCAGGACATCCCCAGTCCCACCTCTGCGACGTCGGTATAGTTGAAAAATCGCGGGTGAAGACGGCAGATATCGCAAAGATGATCCTCGCCGATATTTAAAATGATCCTGCAAAGTCCGTTCCCATCGAGATGAGGGCATCTGTCGTTCTCGCAAAGCTTAAAATGGGGCGTCTCGTCGGTCGAAATGCTGTCAGCGATAATATCGCCGTATCCGCCCGAGAGAGATTTGTATTTTTCCAGCGTGTCGCTGTCGATATCTATTTCCCAGCCGATGCAGCAGCTGTGAGTGCATTTGTCGGCAATGCAGCGGAAATTTTTGTAGTATTTTGGCGCGTAGAGCTTCATGATATGTCCTTTTGTTTGTCTGTTTGGCAGTATTATACGAACTCTATGTAAATAGTACGTTTAACATCCAACCGATAAACAATATCTTCTCTTTCCGTCATCTTCGTGTGTCAAAATAACGCACCAGGTAAAAGTATCGTCAAAAAGATAAATATCTTCGGGAAAAGTGTTAATTTTTTTCAAATACTCTTGAAATGAAAGCTTCAAACAGGACTCCATCGGATATTTATAGTAATCCGGTACGCATATTTGCTCCGAGCTTAAAATATCCCACATGACATAAAATTCACATTTGTTTGATAATATATCAATACAATATTTTTCGTTTTTTCGATTACGTTCCTTTAGGCATTCCCAAAAATATCCCTTTTGAAATAGTCCGTCTGAAAAACGATGCTTTTTCTTAATGCGTTCCAAATAAATAATTGAACTCTGATCAACAAATTGCTCGATGAACAATTCCATAATTGCTAAGTATTCTTTGCCTTCGATTATTTGCATATCAACACCGCCTTTCTTGCTTTCATTATACCACAAAACCTATTACTTTGCAACCTTAATAATTATAATGCTTTTCGCCAAAGCGAAAAGCTACCTCACTTCTTCACTATTCACTATTACTTATTACTTTCCAAAAAATCCGTACACGCCGATTTAGTGAAAAGTGAAG
>JAFXHW010000240.1 GCA_017533545.1 Clostridia bacterium | reverse complement strand
GTGCCCCTTATGCGGCACCAGAGGTATTCGCCGTCGATCTTGCTTATCCGCACGTCGATGAGCTGATGCTCGTCGCCTCTCTTGAGGGCGTTGAGCGCATTGTAAAACTGCGGAATATCACTGGGATGGAAGTGCGATTTTTCGGTGAACGACTCATCGATATCATTTTTCAGCGGCTCATATCCGAAGATCTCCTCGTACGCCTTTGAATAGATCACGCGATGTTCGAAAAGATTGTATTCAAAAGCAACGATCCTGTTGTGGCTGAGAATGTTTCTGTATTGCTCAAGTCGGATATCGTTTTTCGCCGAGTCGCGGCGAACCGTATCAAGATTCATAATAAGGCCGTAAAGCAGGCTTTCTTTCCCGTCGTAATTGACGTTTGCATGAAGGACGATCCATATCGGCTCGCCCCTTTTCGCCCTTAAACGGAAAATGAAATAAAGATCGTTCGACGTGCGTATCTGGTCGTTCAGACTGTCGGTGAAGGAGGACAGATCATCGGTATGTATCATTTCGCGCAGAGAGTGGCCGAATAGCTTTTCACCCTCTTCTTTGGTGTATCCCATAAGAGAGAGCAGCTTTTCTTCGCCCTCGACGACTTCAAAGCCGAAGTTCATTTTGCAAACCACCGAATAGGCCAGCGTTGAGCAGAAATTGCAGGTGGATTCTTCATCTGAGATCAGACGGTCGGCTCTTAAATCGGGACGGCAGAACATCAAAAGACGCTCGCGGTCGCGGCTGGACAGCGCCATCAGCGTGATCTCGTATTTTACGTCGTATACGGTATTGAACACGCTCGATATACGGTACTCGCCCTCTTTGACGAATTGGGGGAGTCTTGTTTTTATAAAGAAGTGAAAGCGCGCGAAATCATCTTTTGCGATAACGCTGTGCTCAAGACGGCACATCAGATCGTCGTACGAGGAGCTTTCGCCCACGAAGGCCAAAAACGGATCGGAATTGAATATAAGATGCCATACCTGCTCGCGGGGCATTATCTCAATGACCGTTGCGCCCGAATAATGCATGAGCACGCTGTTGATGATCTGCGCATCAGACAGCTCGTTTTTGTTTTTCTGGTTTTCGAGCGAGAAGATGTAGTCGGGCAGCTTACCGTTTTTCTGCTCGTAGTTTGCCTCGGAAGCACTCGCCATGACCGAGAGCACGTTTTTAAAGCAGGTGAGAAGCTTCGGAGAAAAGAGTCCGCATTCTCCGTTGAGGATCATGTTTGCGGCTCGGTCGACCGAAATGGCCTCCTTGTAGGAGCGCACGTTGGTAAGCGCATCAAAGGCATCGGCCAGACCGACAACCTGCGCGCAGATCGGGATATCGTCGCCGATAAGGCCCTCGGGGTATCCGCTGCCGTCGAATCGCTCGTGGTGGTATACGGCGATGTTGTAGGCATAGTGCAGATAATTGCTGTCGAGCACGTGGCTGAATTTTTTGATAAGAGAGCCGCCGATAACGGTGTGAGTCTTTACCGTCTGCATCTCAGACGGTGTAAGGGCGGCGGGCTTGTTGATTATCGAGTCGGGGATGGATATCTTTCCGATGTCGTGAAGTATAGATGCGCGGGAGATGAGCATGATCTTTTCTGGGGTGAGCTCGTATTCGGGGCATTCCTCTGCCACCTCGCTCAAAAGCACAAAGGTAAGATTGCGGATACGGGAGGTGTGATATCCCGTCTCGGCGTTGCGGAGCTCGACGATGTTTGACAGCACGTTCATTATCGAGTCGGCTGTTTCGACCGCCTGCTCCTTTTGCTCGGAAAGCAAGAGGTCGATCTCCCATTTGCTGCGGTAGATCTCGTATGTCGAGCGCACGCATCTGTTTATGCTGTAAAGGTCGAGCGCGAAGGGGAAAACGTTGTCCGCCTTCAGCGAATAGGCCCGTGTCAGCGCTTTTTCTGTCGTTTCCTTTAGATAGAAGAAGACGGGAATATATTTGCTTTGAGCAAAAGAGGTGATTTTTTCGAGCAGGGGCTCGTAAAGAACGGCGTTGTCCGATATTTCGAAAAAAAGAGCGGCGATGCTCATAAAGCTCTCGCGCAAGAGCATATCCGCATTCGATAAAAAGAGCGATTCAAGCACCTGGAAGCTTTGGCTGAATTCCTCTTTGAGCTCTTCTCTGCGATCGTTGCTCGTATTTACAATTAAAATTACCTTGCGTTTGTTCACCGGTTTCATCTCCGCGTAATGTCGTTTTTAAAAGAATAGCTTCTTATATTACATTATAAAGAAAAAATATCATAAATGCAACAGAAAAATGTTGATTTTTACGTTTGTTAACGAATTTGTGTTGAAATTTAATTCGGGATTTGATATCATAATCATGGAATTATATGTAAAGGAGGATATGCCGTGAACAATAAAGTGCTGTATGTGAAAATGCTGGGCGATTTTTCGCTTTCCTGCGGCGACGTTACGCTGAAAAGCGATGACGGACGCTCAAAAAAGATCTGGCATCTGTTGGCGTATCTTCTCTTTTATCGCAACCGCATTTCTCCCTCGGACGAGCTGATACGAGTCCTTTGGGGAAACGATGCCAACGATAACCCCGCAAGCGCGCTCAAGACCACCCTTTACCGCGCGCGCAAGATGCTTTTGCCGATACAGGAGCAGATCGGGCAGGAGCTTATCATCAGCATCGCGGGGGGATACAGAATAAATCCCGCCGTTGACGTTTGCTCCGACTGCGAAGGCTTTGAAAATGCCTGCCGATACGACAGAACGTCAAACGATTGGGTCGAGAGGGGTGAAGAGGGGCTGAATAGCTACACAGGCGCTTTCCTTGGCAAATATTCCGGCGAGATGTGGGTCATTCCGCTCGGCGTATATTACGAAAATATGTATCAGACTCTCCTTTTGGAGGTATTGGCAAAGCTTTGGGAGGACGAGCATTATTCCGATCTCGTCTACCATGCAAAGCGCTCGCTTGAATACATACACAATCACGAGGGAGTGTATCAGTATCTGATGCGCGGCCTTTTGAAGATCGGCGAGCACGCCCTTGCCGCCGAGATATACGAAGAGATGCGCCGTGCGCTTCTCGACAATTTCGGTGTAACTCCCGATGAAACGAGCCAATCGCTTTACCGCGAGATTTTATACAATATCAACCTGCAATCGCTTTCTGACGATGTCATTTTGACTCAGCTTCGGGAAAACGATATGCTTTCGGGCGCGATGGTATGCGAATATCCTATCTTCCGCCAGCTTTGTCACGCCGAATCGCGCGCGTCGATACGAAGCGGACAAAACACCCACGTAGCTTTGCTCTCGATTTCAGGTAAAAACGGCAAGGAGCTTTCGGCAAGAAGCCTCAGCGTTGCCGCCGAGAATCTGAAAAACACGGTACAAAAGAGGCTTCGGTGCGGTGACGTCATCTCGCAGTGCAGCGCGTCGCAGATAATAATCATGCTCCGCTCGGCGGGATATGAGGACAGCAAGACCGTCTGCCGCCGACTGATAGACGCCTTTGTAAAGGCATATCCCCACACCCCCGTGAGCGTGAAATTCTCGGTGCTCGTGCATTTAGCAGATAAATAATCAAGATAACAACGGCAAGCCCGCCCTTCTCTCTGCATTTTTAGCGGAGGATTAGCAGTCACAAAACTTCGGCAGAGAACTTGTTTTCTCTGCCGATTTGTGTTATAATGGTGCTAACGAAAAGCCTCCCTTGTGTAAAGGGAGGTGGCAGCCGAAGGCTGACGGAGGGATTGTAAAAAGCCCCAAATAGCAGAAAACAATCCCTCAGTCGCTACGCGACAGCCTTCGGCCCCGGTCGCAATCATAGATTGCTCCCCGCTTTGGCTAAAAATATGCCACTGGCATATTTTCTTAACGCGTCGCGCCCTTTACACAAGGGAGCCTTAGGATG
>JAFXHW010000239.1 GCA_017533545.1 Clostridia bacterium | reverse complement strand
TTAGAAATTTCTAAAAATTTCTATTAGTCCTCGCGGTCTCTTCTAGGCGGACGGTGCATAGGCGGACGCTCGCCGTTGGGCGGCATCGGCGGGAAGTTGCCGTTCATGGGCGGAAAATCTGCAGGAGGTGAAGGAGGATTGTCCCCAAAATTTATCTGCTGCTTGTCCTGCTCATGTATGGTGATGTATCTGCTGGCCTGAGTGGAGAAGAGATTGTAATAATGTCCGCCAAGCTTCATAAGCTCGGTGTGGTTTCCTTCCTCAACTATTTCGCCGTTGAGCAGTACCACTATCTTTGATGCGACGGTCGCGCTTGAAAGGCGGTGGGAAACGAATATCGTCAGCTTGTCGCGGCGGAGCGAGTCGAACTGATTGTATATTTCCTGTTCGGCGATGGCATCAAGCGATGCTGTCGGCTCGTCGAGAATGAGTATATCCGAATCGCTGTAAAAGGCTCGCGCGATGGACAGCTTCTGCCATTGACCTATCGAAAGCTCGATTCCGTTGTCCTCGAAAATGCGCATGAGGGGAGTATTGAACTTGTCGGGCAGGGCATTGATGAAATCGTCGGAGTCGCTCTGTACTGCGGCGTTATGGATATCCTCGTCGCTGCCATCCTTTTCGATCTGTCCGAATCGGATGTTCTCCTTGACCGATTCTGCGTACTTGCCGAAGTCCTGGAATATGATTCCGTAAAGCTTGTAAAGCTTTTCGACATTGTAATTTCGTATATCCTCGCCGTCAAGCAGTATTCGGCCCTCGGTGGGATCGTAAAGGCGGGTAAGCAGCTTGATAAGCGTTGTTTTTCCCGCACCGTTGAGTCCGACGAGCACCACGGTTTCCCCCGGCTTTAAGGTTAGGTTGACATTTTTGATAACATCGCGTTCTGTACCGGGATATCTGAAGGATACGTTTTCAAAAACAATGGTATGACCGACTTTTCTTTTCGGTTCAAGAGGCTTTTCGATGTAGGGAACAACGGTACGCTTTTCGTTCATGAACACGATCATGTTGTCGATAAAGAGCGTGCCCTCGTAGATCGTTGCTGTTGTGCTTATAAGAGTTGTTATGCCGGCCGAGATCGAGCCGAGCGCGCCGGTATAAAGTGTGTAGTCACCGACCTGAATAGCTCCGTCGAATACCATCTTGGCTATATATAAATAAAGAAGACAGTTTAAGACGGTGTTAACGAGTGAGATGGATATATTCCATACGCTTTCGTTGATAAAGAGTCGGCGAAGTCCCCTGAAATATTTGAGGAATATTTCCTTGTATCGATTGATAAAGGTGTTGGAAAGGCCAAAGATACGTATTTCCTTTACCATATCCTTGTTCGTCATAAGGCCGTTGTAGTAGCTCATCTGACGGCGTTCCTTCGAGCGGAAGCGCATATAGAAGAAGTTTTTGCGGCGGTAGACGTAGTTGATTATCGCAGACGGGATGGCCATGGCGATAACGAGGAAGGGAGCGGCGGGAGATATCGCCCAGAGTATGGTAATAAAGGAGATCATCGAAATTCCCGTACTTATGATACGGAAAGTCGCATCCATGATCTGTATCGGACGGTGTCCTGCCTCGCGCGATGCGTTTTCAAGCTTCTCGTAGAATTCGGGATTGTCAAAGGAAGCAAGGTCGATCTCTTTGGCCTTGTTCATAATCTTCATGTTGACATGATTTGTAACAAGCTCGCGGGCGGTAAAGCTGAGCATATGGTAGATGCTCTGTACCAGGCTGTTGAAGAACATCAGTCCGAAGAGCGTAAGAAGGGAGGTCAGAATTCCGTCAAAGAGAATTGTCTGCCCGAGCTGATGAGCGCTGTAAGCATCGGTAAGGCCGTTTATGAGGTTTTTTGATACCAACGCCTGAATTACCGGCATCGCGCCGTTGAAAATCGACATGAATACCATCGAAAAGAGTATCCACGGCTTGGTTTCCCAAACAAGAAGTACTATGTAGAACAGACGGTATACGAATTTTCCGATGATATTTTTCAAAAAACGCGGCACTTCTTTAATATTTTTCGGCAGCGGCTCTTTGAGCTTGTCGTTGTTTTTGTTGGGGGGCGGCCCCATGAATCCTGGTCCCATATTTTTGCTTTTCCTTTCGTGCAAAGGTTTGTTATCTGCTGCTTTTTCTGAATACCGCGTAGTAAAATCCGTCGCGGTCTGACGAAGGATATATTGTTCTGCTTTCAATTAATTCAAAGCTGTCGTTTTCGTTCGCAAAGCGATCGGCAATGTCCTCGTTTTCGGCGGGGTTGAGCGTGCAGGTGGAGTATACGAGCGTACCTCCCTTTTTGACGTAGCGGCAGCAGTTTTCGAGTATGGCATATTGCGTTTTCGGAAGCCTTTCGACATCTTCGGCTTTTTTACGCCGCAGATCGGGCTTTTTCGCGATAACGCCGAGACCCGAGCAGGGCACATCGCAAAGAACGTAATCGGCAAGCTCCTCGTAATCTTCGAAATACTTCGTGCCGTCCTGCTCTCGCGTTTCGATTATACCGATGCCCATCTTTTGGGCACCCTTTTCAATAAGCGAAAGCTTGTTCTTGTGCAGATCGAGCGAGATCACCCGTCCGCGGTTTTCCATGTCTATTGCCGCACCGAAGCTTTTTCCGCCCGGGCAGGAGCAGGTATCGATAACGGTTGAATCGGGACGGACACCGAGTGCTTTTACGCAAAGCTGTGACGAAATATCCTGCACATAGCACAGCCCCTCGTCGATGTGAAGAGAGTCTATCGGGCAGTCGGTGTCAAGCACGACCGCGCTGTCGCAATCGTCGGCAGCCGATGCCGCTATCCCCTCGCTTTTGAGCTTTTCAATAAGCTCATCGCGCGATATTTTGAGGGTGTTTACTCTCAAGGTGATGTGCGGTCGTCGGTTGAGTCCCGCCATTATCTTTTCGGCTTCGCTCTGACCGAGACAGTCGCACCAGAGCTCAACCATCCATTCAGGCAGGGAATATTTTACCGAATAATATTTTACGCGGTCGCTTTTGTCGGGCATGGGAAGAGAATCACGGTTTCGGATAATGGAGCGCAGAAGGGCATTGACAAATCCGCCGACAGAATCCTTGCAGCGGCGCTTTGCCATCTCAACCGATTCGTTTACAACGGCAAAATCAGGCGTCCTGTCAAGATAGAGCGCCTGATATGCACCGAGGCGCAGGATGTTTAAAACGAAGGTGTCAAGCTCGCTTAGCTCGTATTTCGAATATTTTGAGATAATGTAATCAAGAGTGATGGTTTTTTCTATAACGCCGTATACCAGTGCGGTGAAAAAAGCGCGGTCCACACCCTCAAGATTGTATTTTTTAATTGCAGCATCAAGCTCAATGTTGGAATATCTTCCATCCTTTTCACAGCGGATGATCGAATTGAGCGCCGCCTCGCGTACGTTTACACTCATTTGAATTCACTCAAAATCTCGCCGACGGCAATGCCTCGTCCGTTGATAAAATCGGCGGCATTCATGCGCTTTTTGCCCTCGGGCTGCAGGGCTGTTATTGCGAGTATTCCCTCGCCGCAGGCTACCTCTATACGTCCGTTCGATACCGAAAGGACGGTTCCAGCTTCGCCGGCACATTTTTTATCGTCCACAACTGCCGACGATATCACCTTAAGGCGCTTGTCGCGGTGACGGCAAAGGGCGAGCGGAAAGGGGGAAAGGCCGCGTATCTGATCATGCAGAGTGCGCGCATTGCGGGTAAAATCGAGCACGCAGTCCTCATTTTCAATCTTTGCAGCATAGCTGGAGAGGGCATCGTCCTGCTTTTCGGGGACTATTTCGCCGCGGCCGATAGCGTCGAGCGTGTGGAGCAGGGCATCGGCACCAAGAGCGGCAAGGCGATCGTGGATAATTTCAAAATTGTCGTTTTCCTCAATGGGACAGCGGGCAACGTAAAGCATATCGCCTGTGTCAAGTCCGTTGTCCATTTTCATAATGGTAACGCCCGTTTCCTTCTTGCCTTCGATTATCGCTCTCTGCATGGGAGCGGCACCGCGGTATTCGGGCAAGATCGATCCGTGTACGTTGATACAGCCGAATTTCGGATTGCGGATGATGTATGGATAAAGGATCTTTCCGTATGCCACAACGATGATGGCATCGGGACAAAACTCGTTTAAGGTCTGCTCAAAATAAACCTTTTTGAGCGATTCGGGCTGATATACGGGAATGTTTTTGGCAATGGCCGCTTCCTTTACCGGCGGAGGCTTCAATGCGTATCCGCGTCCGAAGGGCTTGTCAGGCTGGGTGACGACGCCAACAACATTGTAGCCGCCATCGATCAGCGCATTAAGGGTGGGAACGGCAAAATCCGGTGTGCCCATAAAAAGTATGCGGGCATTTTTCATATCGCTCAATTTATTATTCCTGCCTTGTCAGTCATTTGAGGAAAGCTCTTCGAGCTCCTTTTGTGTAAGCATCTTTACTGCCTTGTCGTAGAAAAGAACTCCGTCAAGATGATCGAGCTCGTGGCAGAAGCAGCGCGCGGTAAGTCCGCTTCCGCTGACCTGGAAGATCTCGCCCTTTCGGTTCATCGCCTCAACGGTGACCGACATCGGACGGTCGGTGATTCCCCACTTGTTGGGAACCGAAAGACAGCCCTCAAGATCCTGCTGACGCTCCTGAGTGAAGGCGACGATCTTGGGATTGATAAGCTCGTAGATCTGTCCCTTTTCGTTTTCAACGAGTACGATGCGGCGGCGCACGCCTACCTGAGGCGCGGCGAGGCCTACTCCCTTTGAGTCGATAAGCGTATCGCGCATGTCGTCGAGCAGGCGGAGGATGCGGGGAGTGATCTCATCGACTTCCCGGCATTTGGAACGGAGAATTTCGTCGCCGTCTTTAACTATATTAAGTATTGCCATAATCAGTCTCCTTTGGGTGTCTTATAAGCTGTTGGGGTTCATATCTATCGTTATGGTTGCGTTTTTCGATAACCGCGAGCTCCATTCGGCCGCGATGTAGCGCAAAAACTTGCGCGTTTTTGCATTCGAACGGCATTTTATAACCACTCTGATGCGGTATTTTTCCTTGATCTTGTATATCGGTGCTTCGAACGGCCCGAATACGTCGAGCGCGAGTCCGGGAAAGAGCGTTTCCGCGCCCTTTTGGATAAATTCTCCAAGCTCGTCCGAGGCGAGCAGTACGGCCGACTCGTCCTCCGATATAACGGTGATGAGCGCGATATCGCAAAAGGGAGGGAAGATGAGCGCGCGGCGGAGTGCGATCTCGTTTTTGTAAAAGCTGTCGTAATCCTGTGCCGATGCCATCATCACGACGGGATGATCGGGATTGTAGGTCTGAATAAGCGCGCGTCCCGGCTTGCTTGCACGTCCGGCACGTCCCACAAGCTGGCATATCATCGAAAATGTACGCTCGGATGCATGGTAGTCGTCAAGATACAGCGCCGAATCGGCTGACAGCACAGCCGAGAGGGTCACGTTGGGGAAATCATGCCCCTTTGCCACCATCTGCGTGCCGATAAGGATATCGGCGTGACCCTCGCGGAATTTGCCGAGGATCTCCTCGTAGGCAAATTTGGTGGAGGTGGTGTCGGCATCCATACGAAGTATCCGCGCTTCGGGGAAGATCTCGCTGAGTTCTTTTTCAATCTTTTGGGTGCCAAATCCCATAAAAGTGAGGTGCTCGCCGCCGCAAGTGGGGCATTTTTCGGGAAGATGCTGTCTTGTACCGCAGTAGTGGCACGCCAAGCATCCGTCGCCCCGCTCTCCGCGCAGACGATATGTATGGTATGTCATTGATACCGAGCAGTGCGGACAGGTGATAACGCTTCCGCATTGCGGGCAGGTGACGAAATTGTTGTATCCGCGTCGGTTTAAGAGCAATATCGACTGCTCGCCGCGAGCAAGATTTTCGGCGATCTCTGCTTTCAGCCTCTCGCCGATGGGCGAAATCTGTCCGACGGCACTTTCTCTTCGCATATCGGCGATAATTACTTCGGGCAGCTTTGCCTCGCCGTAGCGCGAATTAAGTCTGACGAGCGAATATAGTCCGCTTTCGGCCTTGTATCTGCTTTCAAGAGAGGGGGTGGCAGATGCAAGGAGCATCATCGCACTGTGGTGTGCGCATCGGAATCGCGCAATGTCACGCGCGTGATATTTCGGATCCATATCCGATTTGTATGTGTGCTCCTGCTCCTCGTCTATGACGATGAGTCCGAGCTTGGTAAAGGGCGCAAAGACTGCAGAACGGGTGCCGACACAGATGTCGACTTCGCCCCGTCGTATTCTGTTGTACATATCAAGCCGCTCACCCTGCGAAAGGGAGGAGTGGATAACGGCAATTCTGTCCTTGTAGCAGGAACGGAAATACTGTACTGTCTGCGGTGTGAGCGCAATTTCGGGCACGAGCATGATAACCGAACGTCCCGATTCGATAACTCTGTCGCAAAGGGCCTTTATCACACGGGTTTTTCCGCTTCCGGTGACTCCCTGCAGCAGTGCCGCTTTCGCTTCACCGCTGTCATAAAGGGCGGCAAGCTCGTCAAGGGCACGGCTTTGCTCGTCGGATAAAACATTGTCGTCGGGCGGGGATAATGGTTCTGACGTTGCGTACGGATCGCGGTATGCTTCCGTCCGCTCGATTTCGATATATCCCTTGAGCGCGAGCACTTTGAGGATTTCTCTTACGTTGCCGAAGCGTTCCTTGAGCGCGTCGACGGTGATCTCTCTTTCCTCGGTTATCGCATCAAGCAGATCAGCTCTTTTGGGTGAACGCTTTCTCATCGCATCGGCTGAGATTTTTGCATCTTCTTCGGATATTACCAGCCTTGCCGTTTCGCGGTAGACGTGGTTTGTATCGCGGTGCTCGAGTGCAGATGCAACAATACCCTCCGACAGCATCGTGCGAAGTGCGCGGCGCACGTCAATGGCGTGATCAAGCTCCAGCTCGAGCCGCTGAGCAGTAATGGCCGACGCCTTTTTTATGGTGTTGTATACCATCGATATCTGAATATCGGATAAGAACTTCGTCGGCAGATCGGACTGAATGTAAAAATACTCGCTTATCTTGCCGAATGCGGCAGGCGGAATTACCGTGCGCACTGCTTGGCCGAAGGTGCAAAAGCAGTTTTCACGCATATAGGAACATAAGCGCAAAAGCTCGCTGTCAAGGACAAAATTTCCGAGTATCAGCGAGACAGCGGGCTTTATTTGGTTTTTGTATTCAAGCTCATCGTCGCCCAAAAGTCCCACAACAACAGCGATCTGCTTTTTGTTGCCGTAACCGAAGGGTACGGTGATAAAAGAGCCTATGCGTACGCTTTGGCGCAGATCGGGTGTGAGATAGTAGCAATATTCTTTATCAACGTGAAATGGCGCGTCCACAATGTGTACGCGCGCATATTCTTTGAAATTTGAAGCGGGCAACGAATTTTGCTCGGGCATCATGGCAATCAGTTTTTGCAGTTGTAATCGATGGTGGATTCGTCGATCTTGTATTCGCCCTGCTGAAGACGCTTGATAGCACTTCTTACTGCCTTTTCATCGCGGTATTCGCGCTTGATCATGGATGCGAGCGATTTGTCGGTCTCCTTGTTTGCAAGCATTTTTTCAGCCTGCTCACGCTGCATAACGTATTCGTCGGTAACCTTGCGGGCACACTTTGCGGTAGCGATAACAAGCATGTATCGGTTGTATTTGTTCTTGGAGAGTTCTTCAACGGAAGGGTAGATCATTTTGTTCACCTTTCATTTGTATTGATGTATAAAAATGTTTTTTTCTTCTTTAAACGGCGGAAACGTATCCGTCAAAATAGTGCTCTACGAGCTCGTTTATATCGGCCGAGGGGGACTCTTCGCCGGCGAGATAGTCGAGTATTGCCTGCGCGGTCTCATTGACTTTTCCGCTGCGATTGATATATACGCGGTCGAACATACCGATCTCGGCAAGCTCCTTTCGCGTAGTTTCGATGCGCTGCGCTATCTTTTGTTCCGAATCGGAGTTGCGTCCGCGGAGTCTTTCGCGCTGTTCGACGGCAGAGGAAACGATAAGGAAGATAAGAGTTGCCTCGGGGAACATCTTTTTGATGTTGCGCGCACCGTTGACATCGATATCGAGTATGGCAATGTTGCCTGCGGCACGGATGTCGTCGATCTGCTTTGAAGGAGTTCCGTAAAAATCGGACCCGTACTGATTCCATTCGACAAGACCGTTATTTTTGATAAGGTCCTCAAATTCCTCCTTTGTGATGTAGTAATAGTCGATGTTTTCTCTCTCACCCGGGCGTATTGTGCGGGTGGTAGCCGAAACGGCCTTTTTGAAATTGTCGGGGAGGCAGGAGATAACAGTGCCCTTGCCGCTGCCCGAGGGGCCGGCTATTACAACGATGTCTGTAAAGCTTTTTGCACTCATTCGTCTTCTTCCTCGTCGTCGGTTGTTGATGTATCGCCTTCAAGACGGTTTGCAATCGTTTCGGTCTGAATGGCCGATAAAATAACGTGGTCACTGTCTGTTACGATAACCGAACGTGTGCGGCGTCCGCAGCTTACGTCGATCACTCTTCCGTCCTCGCGCGCGTCTGATATAAGACGCTTTATCGGGGCGGAATCGGGGCTGACAAGCGTTACCACGCGGTTGGCGGCAACCATGTTTCCAAATCCTATGTTAATGAATTTCATAAAATCAGTACGCCTCTTTACTGTCGTTATTCTATGTTCTGGATCTGTTCACGTATCTTTTCGAGTTCACACTTCATGTCAACGACAAGAGCGGTGATCTCGGCATCGGCGGCCTTCGAACCGGTGGTGTTTACCTCGCGGTTCATTTCCTGAAGCAAAAAGTCAAGACGGCGGCCGACAGGCTCGCTTTGCGCAAGAGCTTCGTCGAATGCCTTGAAATGGCTTGAAAGACGGACAAGTTCCTCATCTATTGCAACCTTGTCGGCAAATATTGCACATTCGGTGATGATACGCTGATCTTTGGGCGGAAGATTGATATCGTTGTTTTCGAGGACCTGACGGAGCTTGGTCTCGAGTCGGGCGCGGTATGCTTCTACCGATCTGCCCTGAAGCTCGGACACGCGCGCGGCCATCGATGCCAGCTTTTCCTTCTTTGCGAGAAGGTCGGATGCCAGATTAGCGCCCTCGCGCTCGCGGGATTCTCTGAATGCATCAAGCGCGGCGTTAAGGCAGGGAAGAAGATCCTGCCAATCCTGCTCCATATCGGCCTCAGGCTTTTTGACGATGAAAAGATCGCGGTTTTGAGCAACCGTCATGACGCTGATATCGTCGGAGAGAGAAAAACGGTCGCGGAGATTTTTGAGCGCTTCAACGTAGGCGGCGGCGTAGGCTTCGTCGAGCTGAATGGATGCTCCGACAGCTTCAAGCTGCTCGATTCCGATGTATGCCTCGACCTTGCCGCGGCTTACTCCGTTCTGCTGTAAAAACGCCTTTACGCGCTCTTCCAAAAATCCGTATGCACGGGGAGTTTTGACGGTGCAGTCAAAATAGCGCGAGTTGACCGATTTGATCTCAACTGTATAATTCTTGCCTGCCGCAATCAAGGTCGCGCGGCCGAAGGCAGTCATGCTTTTAATCATTTACAGACTCCGTATATAAATAATCTATCATAATATTATAACATGCATATTTTGCCATGTCAATTAATTTTGAAAATAATTTTTGATTCTAAGGCTGTGACGGAACTTTAAAAGGTAAACGGTTATCAGCTTTGACAGCGCCACGTCAAAGAGCACGAAGGTGACGTTGGACACCGCAAACACCGTCCAGGTAAAGGCAAGGTCGGGATTCTGATTTGCCAGCGTGACGATTTTCATGGTGACGAATATCACTATCGCAAGAGAGGCATTGAACATTACGAGTTTTAACACCCAGCTTACGATACTATTCAGCTTTTCGATTTTTGATTTAAAGATCGGGTATGAGCCGTAAAAAAGCAGATAAAAGAGAGCTATAAATTTGTTGGGCAGCAAAATGAGCGAAAGAGCAGATGTGACCAGCCAGATGAGATAAGGCCACTTGCCCCCCATTTCTATCACCGCCATCACGACGAGCAGCGATGCTATCGCGCCTGCCGTCAGATCGAGTATCTCGATCACCGATCCGAGGTATAAAAGCAGGGCGCCAAGCGAGCACAGAATAGCGGAGATGGCGATAAATCTCGTCTTTTTCGCCGATTGACCTTTTCGGTTCATCGTCCACCTCAGCAGCAGCGGATGCAGTCGCCGCCGCACATTTCACAGCAGCAGTCGGCGCATATAAGGCCTGTGCACATATCACAGCCCGAGCAGGACGACGATTGAGTGGTCGTCTTGTATCCCGCATTGTATCCGCTGGCATTTGCGCGGATGTTGGAGAGCATGTTGCGGTATTCGGCATTGGAGGGATCCATGTAGCAGGCTGTTTCGAGGTATTTCTGAGCATCGAATATCCAGCCGCGCTGAATGAGGATACAGCCCTTCAAAAAATGCCATTCTGCATTTCTCTCATTCTGGGAGATCGAGTCGAGCATGATGTCGGCATCGGAATATCTTCCCGCATTGATGGTTTCTCTTATGCGGCGGAAGCTTTCGTTTGTCGAATAGGAGTAACCCGAATCGTATGACGAATAGGAGGATTGCGAGGAGGAAGCGCGCTGCTTCTGAATTGTGTCGTAGGCCTCGTTTATCTCTTTCATCTTCTCCTCGACGAGGTCGGAAAGCGGGTTGTCAACATAGTTGTCGGGATGATATTTTCTTGCAAGCTCGCGGTAGGCTTTTTTTATTTCATCGTCGCTTGCATCGCGTGAAACGCCTAAAACCTTGTAGGGGTCGGTCATTTTTTATGACAGTCCTTTCGAATTATAGTCAGTTGTTTTCGTTATCTGGATAGATTTTTTTGATTATGTTTTCGGTGATATGAGGCAGACCGAGATACATGATATTTTTTATTATGCTCTCGATGCCGCTGTCGGCAAAATCGGTAAGATCGACTGCTGTTTTGAGCCCGTAGAGCGATGCCGTGAGAGCAGTGCGCGATGATTCTGCAGAGGGCAGATCGGCGTTGTTGAACGGATTGTAGCTCTTCTTTTTCGCGTCATCGTACACGTCATCGAGCGCATCGGCAAGGTAAATGAACCGTCCGCAGCTGAAACCTGCGCTCTTTGCGAGCCTTTTTTCCTTTTCGCCGTCAACCACCGACATGAATACGTCCGAAAGCAGCTTTCCGAAGCAGTCGGCCACGCGGTCGGGCGATGTGCAATTTTCCTTTTCGAGCTCTGCAAGGGAGGAAAGTGATTCCTTCACCTTTTCGTCCAGCCCGTCAAGCGGCATTGCCGATCTTTTCATGGCCGCAACGAAGGGGTAAGCAAATATCGGCCCGAGCTTTTTGAGTCCGCGCTTGTCCGCAATGTCGTCGCGTACTTTGTGATAGGTAAGTATGGCCGATGCGGATGCCACCTTCTGAAGCGTAGGCGTGCTTACCACCATCGGCTTCTTTTTTGTCGGATTGTATGGGCAGCGGCGCAATTCCAGCTTGATCTCGTCGCCGTTCCAGCTCATGGCGAGCAGAGCCAAAAACACGAAATCGTAGCTTAACGTCATCTCGCAAAGCTTGCCCACGCTTTTGCGCATCGAACGGCAAAGTCCGCAGTACATTGCGCGGTAAAAGTCGTTTTCTTTAACCTTGAGCTCGGCATTTAGCGGTTTTATATATCCAAACGTAGTATCACCGTCTCTGACAAAATAGTATTATTAAATATAATTTTACCACATCAAAATATATTGCACTTGAAAATGTGATAAATTTTTTATGAATTTTTCGCATAAAATTATTTATAAATAAAGATGCGCGGCGAAAATGGAGCAAATATTTTAATTTGCTAAAGAATTTTTTCTCAAACACTTTACAATTCACATAATTTGTTTTATAATTATAAGATAGAACATAGAGATGCCGGCATACGGCCTTCAAAATACAGTGAGGTTACACGATGGATGACATCAGAGCGGCGCACAAAAGAGCCGCAAAAAAGTACGCCCGACTCAAAAATCAGGGTGGAAGCGCAATAAAAAAGATAATAGAGGAAATATCGTACGACGTCAACGCCGTGCGTGAGCGTGACCCTGCGGCACGCAGTACAGCAGAAATACTGCTCCTTTATTCGGGAGTACACGCTCTGCTTGCCTACCGCTTGGCTCATATACTTTACAAAAGAGGCGATTACTTTGCCGCACGCTGCATAAGCCAGACGGCGCGTTTTCTTACCGGAATCGAGATCCATCCCGGTGCCACGATAGGCAAAGGACTGTTTATCGACCACGGCAGTGCGGTAGTCATAGGTGAGACTACCGAGATAGGCGACAACTGCACGCTTTATCAGGGCGTCACACTCGGAGGTACGGGTAAGGACGTTGGCAAGCGCCATCCCACGCTGGGCAACAACGTAATGGTTGGCGCGGGAGCCAAAGTGCTCGGTCCTTTCAAGATCGGCGACAATACAAAGATCGCGGCAAATGCCGTCGTGCTCGAAGCGATTCCCGAAAATTCGACCGCCGTCGGTATTCCCGCAAGAGTGGTAAGAAGATCGGGCCAGAAGGTCACTGCATGCGCCGACCTCGACCAGATACATATTCCCGACCCCGTCGCTCAGGAGATCTGCAAGCTGAGAGTTGAAATTGACAAACTGCAAAAAAAGATAGAACAATTGGAGAAAACAGAAAAATGAAATTCTACAACACACTGACACGTCAAAGAGATGAATTTACCCCTCTTGAGGGTAATACCGTCCGTATATACAGCTGCGGCCCTACCGTTTACAGCTATGCGCATATTGGCAATATGCGTACCTACGTGTTCATGGACCTTTTGCGCCGTGCGCTCAAGTATAATGGCTATGAGCTGAAGCACGTCATGAACATCACCGACGTAGGCCACCTCGTTTCCGACGGCGACGACGGCGAGGACAAGATGGCAAAGACTGCACGCGAGCAGAAAAAGACTCCCTGGGAGATCGCAGAATACTATACAAGCGTATTCATGAAGGACATCGATGCCCTCAATATTACCCGTCCCGAGATAATCGCAAAGGCGACCGAGCACATCGGCGAGATGATTGATTTTGTCCAGGGACTCGATAAAAACGGATACGCATACGAAACCTCCGACGGCATCTACTACGATATTTCCAAGTTTGACAGATACGGTATGCTTTCGGGCAACAAACTCGACGAGCAGAAGGCGGGCGCAAGGGTTGAGCTCAACAGTGAAAAGCGCCATCCCGCAGATTTCGCGCTTTGGAAAAAGGCTCCCAAGGAGCACATCATGCAGTGGGAGTCTCCCTGGGGAATGGGCTATCCCGGCTGGCACATCGAGTGCTCTGCAATGGGTCTTAAGTACCTCGGCAAGTATTTCGATATCCATACCGGCGGTGTAGACCATATTCCGATCCATCACGAAAACGAGATCGCACAGAGCTGCGGACTTTTGGGCAACGAGGCCGCAAAATTCTGGATCCACGGCGAGTTCATGCTCGTTGACGGCGGCAAGATGTCCAAGAGCCTCGGAAACACATATACAATTTCCCAGCTCTCCGAAAAAGGCTATGATCCGCTCGATTTCCGTTATTTCTGCCTTAATGCGCACTACCGTCAGAAGCTCAACTTCACATTTGAAGGTATGGATTCCGCCAAGAAATCGCTCACAAAGCTCCGCGCCGCAGTTGCAAGACACAAGGGCGAAAAGGGAAGCGATGCACCCGTTGCAGCTTTCATGGCTGAATTTGAAGAGGCTATCAACGACGATCTTAACATCCCCAAGGCTCTCGGAGTCGTATGGAGCATGGCAAGATGCGACGACCGCTCTCAGGCGATGTACGATGCTATTATGAAGTGCGACACCGTGCTTGCGCTCGACCTTGGCCGCGAGATCAAGGAAGAGGATACCGCTGCCGATGTAGACAGCGAGCTTGCCGCTTACGTTGAAGAGCAGATCGCTCTTCGCGCTGAGGCAAAGAAGGCAAAAAACTATGCCGAGGCCGACAGAATCCGCGCCGAGCTTGCCGCAAAGGGAATTACACTTACCGACACACCTCAGGGCGTCAAGTGGAGCGTAAATAACTGATTTTTTAAGGGCTATCCCTTTCTTGGGACAGCCCTTATCTGCAATACAACTAAATCCGAAAGGAAGGCTGTCCTGCAAGGACGCCGCGGTTTTAATATGAACGACATCAACAGAACCCGCAAAGAGGATATGGCGCTTCTGCCCCTTTTGGCGCAGTACACCACACCCGAAAACATTCCCGTATCCTTCGTTTATGACGGACGGAAGTATCACGGTATCCCCGCTGAATTTTTTCCCAAGATGCGCCGCGAATTCCTTGACGCAAACATGACCAGAACCACTGTCAATGCGACCATCGACAATACGGTCGCCGTCACGGTCGAATACGTCGAGTACCGCGATTTCCCCGTGACCGAGTGGGTGGCGTGGTTTGAAAATATCACCGGCGGCAACAGTAAGATAATTTCTGATATTAAGATCCTCGACACCGTTTTCGAGGGCGACAATCCCCTTTTTACATGGGGTAACGGCGATACCTGCGGTCAGGACGGATACGAATTCTGGACCGAAGAGGTAGGCGAAAAACGCGTTATCCATCCCGTCGACATGACCGCCTGCAACGGTGCATCGCCATTCATGAAATATCAGTTCGATTCCTACGGAATCCGCATCGGTATCGGCTGGCCGGGACGCTGGCAGGCAGAGAGCGAAAAATGCGAAGGCGGAGTTCACTATACCCTCGGTCAGATGCGCTGCCATATGTACTTGAAACCGGGCGAAAAGATCCGCACTCCCAGAGTCAATCTGCTCGGATACACCGGCGGAGAGGACCACGGATGCAATCTTTGGCGCCGTTGGTATTTTGCCCACATTCTCCCCCGTGAACACGGCAATCCTTTGCAGCCCAAGCTCGTTTTGCATACGTTCATGGTCGATGGCAAGCCCGAATTTACCGGTGCCACCGAGGCAAATCAGATCTCGGGTATAGACGATTACATAAATAGGGGATACAAGCCCGACATTTGGTGGCTTGATGCCGGATGGTACCCCTGCAACTTCTATTGGCCCGGCGTGGGAACATGGGTGGAAAACCCCGAGCATTTTCCGAACGGACTCGGACCGGTGGGCAAAAAGTGTGAAGAAAACGACATTCAGCTGCTTTTGTGGTTTGAGCCCGAGCGAGTAACGACAGGATCGGAGCTTCACCGCGACCATCCCGAATGGTGCCTTACCGTGCCCGATTTCGGCGATTACATGCTCGATTTGGGCAATCCCGACTGCGTTGATTGGCTTATCGAGCGCGTTGATTCGATAATCAAGCGCGGACACGTTAAAATATACCGCCAGGATTTCAATTTCCATCCGAACCCGCACCACGATTGCTGGGCATATCACGAAGATGAGGATCGAGTCGGCGCTATGGAAAATGCGCACGTCCGCGGATATCTCAGATATTGGGATGAGCTTATCTTCCGCAATCCCAACCTCTGGATCGACACCTGCGCGGGAGGCGGACGCCGCAACGAGATGGAAACGCTTCGCCGTTCGGTTCCGCTCCATTATACCGACGTCGGATACGGACATCATCTCATCAAGCAAAAGCAGCATCGGGTCATGTTCGAGTGGACCCCCTATTTCCGCGCCCACACGAAGAATTGGGATAACGAAAACGGCGATTACGAATGGGGTGTTGAGAGAGCGATAGACGAGTTTGCCTATCACAACGCGCTCACTCCGTCGGTCACCTCGATGGTCGAGCATGACGCTCCCGAGCGCGAATTCGAGATCGCGCGCCGCTTTGATCCCATCTGGCGCCGCGCAGCCGATCTCATGCTCAGCGGCGACTATTACCCGCTTACCGAATGCCGTAAGGATGCGAGCGATTGGTATGCGATGCAGTTTGACAACCCCGTAACAAGAGAGGGATTCGTTCAGGTCATTCGCAATACAAAGGTCACCGAGGACAGCATAAATCTTAAATTCCATCTTTCCGACGATGCCGACGACTACGAGTTCGAAAACGCCGAAACCGGCGCGATCCGCACTGTTACCTCCTTCGGACTTGAAGGCGGATTTAAGGTTACATTGCCAAAAAGATCTGCAGAGATCTGGTTTTACAGATATTGATCAAAAAGCAATAAAACTCCTGTACACCGTACAGGAGTTTTATTGCTTTCAGTTAGCTTTTTCATTTTTGCGTTTTTCGCGGAGACAGACGAAAAATTTCTGCATCAGCGCCTTGCACTCCTCTTCGCATACCCCTCCGACTATCTCGGGCTTGTGGTTTAAGGGATAGGAGTTGAAATCGAGAAGCGTGCCGAACGCGCCCGCCTTTTGATCGTATGCTCCGAAGATCACACGCTTTATGCGCGCGTTGACTATGGCGCCCGCGCACATAGGGCAGGGCTCAAGAGTGACGTAAAGATCGCATTCGTGCAGCCGCCAGCCGCCGAGCTTTTGGCAGGCCTCGTTTATGGCAATTATCTCGGCATGGGCGAGCGCATTTTTTGCGCCCTCGCGTAAATTCATTGCCGCAGAAATGATCTCGCCGTGCCATACGATAACGCATCCGACGGGAACTTCATCAATTTCAAGCGCTTTCTCACCTAATTTTATCGCCTCGTTCATATAGAGTTCATCATTATGTGTTATAATGGCACTATCTCTTGAATTTTCATTAATCATAATTGCTTTATTGTCCTTGAAAATATTTATTTTGAGAAAGATTATTTATGTTATTTAAGAAAAAGAGGAGACCCAAGCGCATAAAACGGCGCGCACAGAGAAAAGAATTTGTGATGCCCGTATATATGACGGTTATTTTGTCTGTTTTGTTTGCCTTGACTGCAGCAGCTTCGGGAGTGTATATGTATAAAACACTGAACGAAGAGCTGGGAGTTGTTTTGCATATTGACGGCGAGGAAATAGGCTTTATATCCGATGCCTGCGATGCAAGAGAGGCGAGCGACATGCTTACCGAGAATATCTACCGCGACACGGGTACGCTCTATAAATTCAAAGGAGTTATCACCTATTCGGCAAAGGCAGTGTCTGACGGAGACATTATTCTGACAAAAACGGATGTTTACAACATAATGAACAGCCGCGTGCAGGATGCATATCAGAATGCGTGCCAGC
>JAFXHW010000238.1 GCA_017533545.1 Clostridia bacterium | reverse complement strand
CTCTCATCGGAGATGGCTGTATCCGCGCCAAACTCCTCGCGGTGGGCCTGCTCGCTTTCAAAATAAAGCTCGTCGTATATAAGATCGCTTACGATCTCGCTGTCGCCGGTCGGTGTATTCAGCATCGAAAGTGAGTTTTGGGCGCGCAAGCGTACTTTTATCTCGTCGGACAGACCGATAATTAGCGAGGCCGACACCGATGCCGCGGTAAGCGATATGAAAATGTATCTGAAAAGTGAAAACAGTCTTTGGGAAAGCTCGGGCAAAATATCACATCCTTTCAATTTAATAATATTATCACCCCTCTTTTTTTATGACAGACCATCGTTTTTAAAGGCAATATTTAGCGCATCGGAAATGATTGCGGCACACTTTTCGACAACGCTGTCGCTGTCGCGAAGGCAGACAAAAAATGACTGTCCGTTTTTCAAAACTTCGCTGATCTCGTTTGATATATTCTCGATTCCCGCCTGCTCAAGAACATCGCAGACCAATGTGGATGAGTCGACCACCATGGGCACACCGATGGTAATGACGGGAATCCCCAGCGTGTTGCTGTCGATAGAATATCTGCGATTTCCCACGCCCGAGCCGGGGCAGATCCCCGAGGAGGAGAGCTGCACCGTCGTGCCCAGCCTGTCGCACGATCGGGCGGCGAGCGCGTCGATGAGTATGACGAGATCGGGTTTTGCACGCTCGACGGCGCCGATCACAAGCTCGGCCGTTTCGATTCCCGTCTGACCGACCACTCCCGGCGATATTGCCGATATCACCGATGAGGTCACCGAGTGAAAGAGGGAAGGGTCCTGCTCTTTGATGTGACGGGTGACGATTGTTTCGTCAACGGTCAGCGGTCCGAGCGCATCGGCGGTCATCATTCTGTTGCCCAGCCCCACCACCATGACGTTGTCAAGCGCAACACCGTGATGATCGGCAAGCCGCTTAATATATTTCGCCAGGCACCTTGATGCGCGATTGCTCTCTTTTTCACCAAAATAGCAGGGGTTTCCGATGTTTACAGTGATGTATTGCCCTTTTTGCTTTTTTAAAAGCTTTGAAAGCTCGTCGCTGTCCACCGTCATAACCGACAGCGAAATGCCTTCGAAATCCTCCTTTACCGTGTGCGCCTTTTTCGCACCCACCTCGCTCTCAAAAGCAAGGTCTGTTCTTATATAATCGCTTTTTTTAATCATTTTAAGCACCTTCCAAAAATATTGCGCTCTGATGCTTCGGGCGCTGAAATTACCTCTGCAAGGATGAATATTGACCGCTTTTTGGGCGGTTATTCGGCAAAGCACATTATGCATAATGTCCAAAAAGTACGCGCTGATATTGTGCAAATACATGAAATGAATTTTAGTCGACGAATAGGCATTGATTATATTTGATTTTGATGTTATAATAATAAAGTACCAAAATGCCCAAATGTCGTTTTTGGTACAAACGGTTTATTTTTTTTTATTGACTTAGGAGGAATCCCCGATGAAGAAAGCGTTATCTTTGCTGCTTTGTTTTGTCATGCTCGCAGCAACGCTTGCATCTTGCGTCGACCTCGAGAACGAGGATAAGGGCGCTACAATTCCGATATATCTTTCGGGTGAAGTAAGAACTCTTGACCCTGCATATGCTCATACAGATGATGCGGCAATCAAGGTTCTCGGACTTATTTTTGAAGGTCTTACCAAGGTTGAAAGCAACGGCAAGATAGTTGGAGCCGCTGCCGAAAGCTGGACATATAAGAGCGATCCCAAGGATGACTACTATCTGCTCGAATTCAAGCTCAAAGAAACTGCTTGGAGTGACGGCCGCTTTGTTTCGTCCGACGATTTCGTTTATGCGTGGAAGCGCATCATGGAGCCTGAGTTCCAGAGCGAAGCAGCAGCCATGCTTTATGACATCAAGAATGCAAAGGACGTTAAGTTGGGCGACTGCTCGATCGACGATCTCGGCGTTTACGCTGCCGATACATACGTTTTGCAGGTGCAGTTCGAGCGCGACATCGATGTTGACCGCTTCCTGCGCTACTGCGCATCACCTCTGCTTGTTCCGCTTCGCGAGGACAGCGTAAACAGAGTTGAAAACTGGTCTACAAACTCTACCACTATCGTTACCAACGGTCCCTTTACCGTTCGTAACTTCGTTATCGGTTCCACCCTCGTTCTTGAGAGAAACCAGTACTATCGCCGCGACGTTGAGCGCGACAGCGTAAAGAAGTACGTAACTCCTTACCGCTTGCAGATCAACTTCGGCAATGGCGCTGACGGTGAGCTTGTCAGATACAACGAAGACAAGATTATGTATATAGGCGAGCTCGCTCTTGCCGACCGTGCAGAGTATAAAAAAGAGGTCAAACTTCTTGACTCGATGTATACTCATACATATTACTTCAACACCACTCGCGCACCCTTCGACAACGCCGACGTTCGCCGCGGCCTTTCCATGGCGATCGACAGAGAGGCTCTTGCCGAGATCATCGTGTTTGCCAAAGCCGCAACCGGTATGGTAAACGGCAACGGTGTGTTTGAAGACAGCCACAAGAAATCGTTCGCGTCGGTTTCGGGCTCTCTCATCTCCTCCTCCGCCGATATGGCAGAGGCTAAGCGCCTTACCGCCAATGCAAGCGAAAAGAGCTTCACTGTCACCATCAGAGCAAATGAGGTTGACCGTGCCGTTGCAGAATATTGCCGCGATGCATGGAAGGAACTCGGCTTTGACGTTAAGATCGAAGAGCTTGAAGCTGAAAAATATATGACCGAGAGCGAATACTACGTTTACGAAGATGAGTACAGCGCAAGATACTCTGTGGGTGACTACGATGTTATCGCTGTTGACTGGCTTGCTGCATCCAACGATGCTTCCTCTCTCCTCTATCCTTTCGCAAAGCAGTTCTCGGGTACTGTCAAGAACCTCGTTGCAGGCGAATTTGAAGACAAGCCCCACATCACCGGATACAACAATCCCGCATACGATGCAAAGATCGACGAGGCATTTAATGCTTCCGACGAGGCAAGCCGCCTTGCGCTCATGCATGAGGCAGAGAAGATCCTTGTTGAGGATATGCCGGTTATGCCCCTCTTCACATATCAGAACTATTACATGAAGCACTCCGATATCAGCGGACTCAAGTTTGCTGCCTGGTACGGATATACCGATTTCTCCAAGGTCAAGTTCAAGAACTTTGAAGATTTCGAAATGGAAGTTATCACTGTATCTCCCGGAGAGGCTTAAAGATCCACATTGCGTTTCACGACCCAAGGCGATTTCGCCTTGGGTCGTTGCGACTAAACATTAAAAAACAATACACCGATGAAAGCGGAGTGAAAAAGAAATGCAGACAGTTTTAAAGGAAAAAAACGATATAAAAATCTTCATATTGTACCTTATGCGCCACGTTTCCTATCCGCTTGAGTTTTCGGACATAAACGACATCGTTGTGCAGGACGGACTCGTCAATTATTTCGATTTCGTTTCCTGCTTTGCCGAGCTGCTTGAAACGGGCAATATTGAGGAGATTCGCGAGGGAGAGATCGAAAAATACTGCGTCACCGCGCAGGGAAGCGAGGTCGCTGACAGCCTTGAGAGCAATCTGCTCATTACAATACGCGACAAGAGTTTGAAAAATGCACTCCGTCTGCTCTCCTTTAAAAAGAGAGGTGCCAATCTGCGCTGCACAGGCGGACTTCGCGAGGATGGACGCTATGATATCTGCTGTTCGATACGCGAAAAGAACGAGGAAATGGTGAGTATTAGTCTTGTTTTGGACAATGAACAGCAGTACGAAAAGATGAAGGCTAATTTTTACGATAAGCCTGAGATAGTATACCGCGGAATTTTGGCTTTGCTGTCGGGCGAGGTCAATTATTTGCTTCAGTGATTTTTGCGCGAACGTGCGTGTTTCAATGTCATTTTAGACAAAAAACACAACTATTTACACGATAAAACACAGAAATTGCTCAAATAGTATAATTTTTTTTAAAAAATCTATTGACAATTTTTTAATTAATGCTATAATAATGTAAGTATGATTGTGTATATTGTCCCATTTTGAGGCAAGAGATACATATAATTATAATACACGGTAGATCAATTTGGATAACAGTATTAACGAATTGCTCGTTTCTCTGAAAAGGGGCGACGATGGGGCATTTGCTTTGATCGAAAAGCAATACACCCCGCTTATAGACAATCTTACACAAAACCTCATGTCCCTGCCCGACATGGACGGTGACGATTTTCGTCAGGAGGCAATCATTGCGCTTTACATGGCTGCCTGCAGTTACGATCCATCCAAAACAAGCGTGACATTCGGTCTGTATGCAAAAATCTGCATACGAAATCGTCTTATCAGTATTCTGCGCCGTCGCAGATGCATGACCGACGAGCTTTGCGAGGATCTTATTGCAAACGAAGATGATAATCCCGAGTATGCTGCGATAAATGCGGCGGGGTTTGACGCTTTGATGGAGAAGATCGAGCAGAGTCTTACAGAATTTGAAAAATCGGTATTTAAACTATACATTTCCGGAACAGCAAACGAAGATATAGGGTCGTCTTTAAAAGTTTCCCGCAAATCGATTGACAACGCTATATATAGAATTAGAGCTAAGATCAGAAAATTGATATAAATATCGACATTAAAAAGCGAATATAATTTTTAATTATATTAAAATTTCTATATATGCCCAAGTAGCTTAAGAAGAGCGTTGTTTATTCAAAGGTGACGGTCTGAGTCCGTCCGGCGGCAAATTTTATTCAATGAACAAGAGCGAGGTATTTAGCAATGTTCGAAGACAAGGTTTTAACGTGCAAGGAATGCGGTCAGGAATTCGTTTTCACCGCAGGTGAGCAGGAGTTTTATGCAGAAAAGGGCTTCCAGAACGAGCCCCAGAGATGCAAGACCTGCCGTGATGCTCGCAAGAATGCTGGCAAGCCTGCAAGAGAAATGTTCACCACAACTTGTGCAAGATGCGGTAAGGAAGCAAAGGTTCCCTTCCAGCCCTCTAACGACAGACCCGTTTATTGCAGCGAATGCTATGCTGAAATGAAGCAGCAGTAATTTAAAATCAGGTCAGTCAAAACATAAAGGAGCGTATGATGTTTTTCATCATACGCTCTTTTTTTCCCCCTGGCGGGGAGCACCCCTGGCGGGGAGCACCGTTTGCGGGGGGCGCCGCTCGCACGGGGCACCGCTGGCGCGGGGCGATAATGCCGCCGGTGAGCGCATAAAAATAAAAGAAAAAACGCAGTTTTTTCTTCCTGCTTCACCCCAGAATCTTCTATTTTTCTTCCTTCTTCAAATGATCGCAATTTTTTCGCGGAAATGTCTTCAAGAACGAACAACGCGAGTGTCTTTAGAATGAGCGAAGCGTGTCTTTGTAGGGGAGGGGTCTCCCCTCCCGATATCCGCCCAACCGATTTCCGTGAAAAATGGGATAAAATTCCCATCGACGCGACTCAATGGCGCTTGTATGGCAAAAATACAAGATGTGCCAAAGATTTTGAAGCGGAAATCGACATCTTGTGTTAAAGTGAGTAAAAAATCGTGAAAAATTGTCAAAAATTTGTGAAAAAAATCGTTTTACTACTGTACAAATCGAAAAAAGTGTGATATAATCAGAATGATAGTTATATAATTCGGAGAAAAAGTGACAATAATAAATGGAATATAAGGATAAGAGGCGCGAAAACGGCTCTTCTGCCCACAAATTTGACAAAAATAAGGGCGGAAATAACGGCAGACGTTTTGCTGAAAAGCGTACCTTCGAGCAGCGCGAACTGCCCGAAAATGTGATATACGGACGAAACGCCATTCTGGAGCTTTTAAAGCGCGAAGATGCATCGAAATATATAGAAAAAATATATATCAAATCGGGCGAGAGGGAAGGATCTCTCCGTCTGATCGAATCGAAGGCGATCGAGGCTAAGGTATCGCTCATCGATGCCCGTGCGCAAAAGCTCGACGAGCTGACTGCGGGAGCATCGCATCAGGGAGTGGTTGCGATATGCGCCGAAAAGGAGTACGTCGATATCGACGATATTCTGGCCATCGCCGAAGAGCGAGGCGAAAAGCCCTTCCTCGTTATCTGCGACGGGGTAGAGGAT
>JAFXHW010000237.1 GCA_017533545.1 Clostridia bacterium | reverse complement strand
TTTGCCCATGAGTCCATAGGCGGAAAAGCCGGTGCCTACATAGTTTACCATGTCACGGAATTCGCGATAGGTAACCCTGTTCTCCTGACCGTCTCTCTTGAATATATAAAGAGGATGGTCGCCAAACATATCAGCGCTGGTTGAAAGAATATCGCGTATATTCTTCATTATTGCAGGATGACGTTTGGCCTCAATTTCTTTCTTGACAGACTTCTCATGTTTGATGTGTTTGTCTCTAAAATCTTGTACGCGAGAAAAAAAATTATTCATACATTAAATTATACATAATAGCAAATCACTTGTCAAGGCGATATTTATTAAAAAGGGCTGTTTTAGCAAGAAAAATCGGTCAAATACACTAAAAAAAGCACCTATTTGGTATTGTAAACTAAGTGATTTAGACTACATATTTATAAGACAAAACAGCGAAAACTTACAATAATTGATGCCGTTACAAGTACAAAAAAGCAATTTTTTATGAGATAATTTTGCTTATGTACTTTACAAAATATTTTTACTATGTTATAATAAGATATATGCATCAAAGTAATTTATTAAAGTGACTAAAATACAGCTTTTATCACTCGGAGGTAAGCATGAGGTGTCCTAATTGCGGGTATATGGAGAGCAAGGTAATCGATTCCAGACCGACCGACAGCGGATCTATTCGCCGCAGACGCGAATGTCTGTCGTGCAAAAAGAGATATACGACATATGAAATTATTGACACCGTACCGATCATCGTTACCAAAAAGGACGGTACGCACGAGATATTTGACCGCAACAAGGTAAAGACCGGTATCATGAAGGCCTGCTATAAGCGCCCCGTCAGCGATGTTCAGATCGACGAGCTTGTCGGCGAGATCGAAAGCGAGCTTTCGAACTCCCTTTCCACCGAGCACACTACCACCGAGATCGGTGTTATGGTCATGGAGAGACTCCGCAGTCTCGACGAGGTTTCCTACGTCCGTTTTGCCTCGGTTTACCGTGAGTTCAAGGACGTTGACACCTTCATGAAGGAGCTCAAGGAGCTTAAAGATAAGCACTGAAAAACAAATAAAGGATATATGCACAAATAAAGCGATTTATTTGTGCATCTGTTTTTAGTATGTCAGAAAACAAAATGAAAGAAAAGAAAAATCCGCACACAAATCACCGCAAGCGCCTGCGCAAACGCTTTTTGAATGAGGGAATAGACAATTTCGAGGACCATAACGTGCTCGAGCTGCTTCTCTTTTTCTCCATCCCGAGAAGGGATACCAATGAAATAGCACACGCCCTGCTCGATAAATTCGGCTCACTATCAAACGTATTTACCGCAAGCGTCGACCAGCTCTGCACTGTCAAGGGAATCGGCGAGAGCTCGGCGGCGCTGATAAAGATGATACCTCAGCTTTGGAAGAAATTCGCTGTGGAAAATTATCTTTCGGAAAAGAACATCGAGGATATCGAAAGCTCGGGCGAGTATCTGACAAAGCTTTATATCGGAGAGGAAAGTGAGCGCTGCTATATGCTCATCTTCAACGAAAAGGGCAAGATGACAAATACCGTCGACATCAATTCGGGCGACGTGTCTTCGGTATACTTTTCGCCGCGTATCATCATGGATATCGCGGTAAAATACGGTGCATCGTCATTTATCCTGGCACACAACCATCCAACGGGCACGACCGAGCCCTCGCCGCAGGACGTTATGCTGACGAGAAGGCTTCATGAGGTGTTCGAAATAATGGGCATACCGATGAGAGCACATATCATCGTTTCGGGCAGCGAGTACAGCGTTGTTAAGATATAAAGCGTCCTTCGGACAATTATATTTAAAAAAACACATAAAAATGCAGTCCGAGGCACATTAATTTTATAAAAAATTTGCAATTTTTCACATATATCGTTTGACTTTTGAAAAAAACTGTGATATAATAACGCCATAATAAAACCAATGGAGGTATTTTGATCATGGCATATAAGATTACTGATGAGTGCATCGCTTGTGGTGCATGTGCTGAAGAGTGCCCCGTAAACGCTATTTCCGAGGCAGACGGTAAGTACGTTATCAACGCTGACGAATGCATCGACTGCGGCGCTTGCGCTGACACTTGCCCTGTTGACGCTCCTGTTCAGGCATAAGTTGAGACAATTTCAAAAATGAGGTCGGGGATTTCATGCTCTGACCTCAATTTTTTTAAAAGAAAACGGTAAAAGATTTACATAGATTATGGACGAAAAGCTTTTTGAACTGTTAAGCGACGAAACGCTTACCGAGATCAACGACAATTTAAAACTGATACAGAAAAAAGGCGGCCTTACCTTTGGCAGCGACGCACTTTTGCTCGCCTCTTTTGTCAAAAAGCCGAGAGGGGCCGTGGCAATGGATCTCGGCAGCGGAACGGGAGTTATAGCCCTGCTGGCGGCGTCGAGAGGGAATTTTAAAAAGATATACGCCGTTGAGATTCAGCAAAAATTCGCCGATATAATCGGGCGCAACGCCCGCCTTAACGGTCTTGATGACACAGTCGAGCCAATTTGCGCCGATCTTCGCGATGTAAAGATCGAATGTGACATCGTCTTTTCCAATCCGCCCTATATGAAGACGTCAAGCGGCAAATCGAGCGACGACGACGGACGGGACATCGCGCGGCGCGAACGCAACGGCGGAATATACGATTTTTGCGAGTGCGCGTCGAGATGTCTTAACGATGGCGGCGATTTTTACGTTGTATACCGCCCCGACCGCATGGTAGACCTGCTTTGTGCACTCAGAGAAAACAAGCTTGAGCCCAAAAAGCTGATATTCGTCTGTGCCGACGAAAATCATGCGCCCTCGCTCGTGCTCGTTTCGGCAAAAAAGGGAGCCGCGCCCTCACTTATCGTACCGAAGCCGCTATTTTTGAATCTCGGCGGTGAGATGTCACAGGATGCCAAGAAAATATACGAAAGCGGAAAGCTTGATTTATAAAAAAGTTGTTTTTCACAAGGATTTCGGAGAGAAAAATGAACGACATAAAAGAAAAAAATAAAATTGAAAGCGGCACGCTCTATCTTGTAGCCACTCCCATTGGCAATCTTGCCGATCTTTCGTATCGAGGCGAGAAGATACTTGCCGGAGTTGACTTTATTGCGGCCGAGGATACACGGGTAAGCGCAAAGCTTCTGTCGGCTATAGGGGTGTCAAAGCCGATGGTGATATATCACGAGCACAATAAGCGCGAGTGCGGCGCGAAGATCGCCTCACGCTTGCTCGACGGCGAATCGTGCGCACTCGTTACCGATGCCGGCACCCCCTGTATCAGCGATCCCGGTGCCGATATTACCCGCCTTTGCATCGAGAACTCAATCAACGTTACATCCGTTCCCGGCGCCTGCGCCGCGATCTGCGCGCTCACCCTTTCGGGCTTTGATACACGTCGATTCGTTTTCGAAGGATTCCCCGAGGGAAATACCAACGCAAAGCGCGAGTTCTTTGAAAATCTGGCGAAGGAAAAGCGAACAGTTATAATGTACGAATCCCCCCACGAGATAAAGAAAACAATCTCGCTCATGCATGAAGCCATGCCACACCGACGCATCGCCCTCTGCCGCGAGCTGACAAAGCTCAACGAAGAGATTTGGAGAGGAACAATCGAAGAGGCGGTCGAACTGTTTGAAAATCGCGAGAGCCGCGGTGAATACGTCATCGTAATGGAGGGCGCGGGCGATGAAAAAGGCTTTTGGGAGGACATGAGTATCGAAGAGCATGTCGAATTCTATCAAAACTCCGGCATGGAGAGAATGGCCTCGGTAAAAGCGGTCGCACGAGATCGCGGTCTTTCGAAAAACGCAGTTTACAGCTATATGCTCGAAAAAAAGGGCGACAACTGATAAAAACGGAAAACGGAAATGAGAATACTTGAAATTAATTCAAACGACGCGGGTCAGCGCCTTGATAAATTTCTTTCAAAGGCGATACCCCTTCTTCCAAAGGCGCTGATGTATAAATTCATCCGCATAAAAAAGATAAAGGTCAACCGCAAGCGCGCCGAGATATCGCAGATGCTCGCTGTCGGCGATACGGTACAGCTCTTTATTGCCGAGGAGTTTTTCTCGCAAAACAAGGACGAGGCCTGCAAGGTCATCGTGCCCAAACTCGAGATCGTATACGAGGATGAAAACTTCCTTTTGCTTGACAAAAAGCCGGGAGTGCTCGCGCACAGCGGAGAGGACGGCGAGGTTGCCGATACACTTATCGAGCACGTCAAGGCCTATCTTTATCGTAAGGGCGAGTATGATCCCGATGCCGAAAACAGCTTTTCGCCATCGCTTTGCAACCGTATCGACCGCAATACCGGCGGTATCGTTATCGCGGCAAAGAATGCGCCCACTCTCAGAAGCATAAATGAGAAGATCAAAAACGGGGAGATAAGGAAATTCTACCTTTGTGCCGTTCATGGTAAGATGGAGAAAAAGAGCGACAGACTTGTCGGTTATCTCACCAAGGACAGCGAAGAAAAGCAGGTGACCGTTTACAAAAACAAGCCGAATGGTATGAGGGATGTCAAAACGATCATCACAAAATACAAAGTCCTGGCCGAAAAAGGCGATCTCTCCCTTCTCGAAGTTGAGCTTGAAACGGGCCGCACTCATCAGATCCGTGCCCACATGGCATCAATAGGTCATCCCCTTCTCGGCGACGGCAAATACGGCGTCAATCGTGACGACAAACGCCGCGGATATAAATATCAGTCGCTCTATTCGTATAAACTTGTTCTTGACGGCAAAACATACGAAATAGAACCCAATGCCGACAAAATGTGGTTTTTGAAAGAGTTTTAAGCAAAACGGAGAAATGATTTGAGTTATTTGATTTGTCTGATATCGGGCGTACTTACCGCACTGCCTCTTATATTCGATTCGCTTTGGTACCTTGCCTGGATATCGATTGTTCCATTTTTCTATGTTCTGATAAAGGACACTCCGAAGTACCGACACGGACTCGTTTTTTCGCTCGGGTACTACGGGGTACTTTATCATTGGTTCACGGCCCTTTATCCGATGGATTTTGCGGGACTCAGCCCGTCCGAGAGTGCGCTCGTCTGCGCAGCAGGCTGGATCGGCTTTGCTCTCATACAGAGTTTGGGAACAGCGTTCATCGCTCCGCTTTTCCGTCTTTCTAAGGGTAAAAAGAGATGGCTGTATCCTGTCATGCTTGCTGCATGGTGGACGATGCTCGAGTGGGCGCAAAGCCTTACCTTTGCAGGTATCCCCTTTTTCCGTCTCGCGATTTCGCAGGTCGCCTGCCGACAGATGATTCAGGGCGCCGCCCTTTTTGGGTCGCTCTTTGTAGGTACGTTGATCGCCTTTTCAAATGCCTGCTTCGCGCTCGGATTTTTGCGTGAAAGCGAGGACATTGAAGCGCGCAAGGAAAAGGAACGTAAAAAATTCAAGTTCAAGCCCAACGTTGCTGCCGCTGTCGGAGCATCTGTTATGGCGCTCAACTTCCTTTTCGGTTTGTTTTTCATGCTCTATTACGTCGACAACGGCGAAGATATCCCCGTGGCTGTAATTCAGGGAAATATTTCGTCGGTCGAAAAATGGAAATCGTATTCCGTTATGGATTGCTGCGATATATACTGCGATCTGACAAGGCAGGCTGTTGAGGAAAGCGATGCTAAGATCGTTGTCTGGCCGGAGACGGTAATAAACGTGCAGATCGATTCCGCCGAGGTGATTAAAAATCAGATATCCGAGCTTTCGGTCGAATGCGATGCATATATAGTTGTCGGTACTTTTTCAGCAAAGACTGACGGGGAAGGTAAAGAAGAAATATACAATTCCCAGTATCTTTTCCTGCCCGACGGACGGATATCGGAAACGGTGTATTCCAAACGCAAGCTCGTGCCCTTCGGCGAATATATGCCGATGGAAGGACTTATAGCTTCGATAGTGCCGACGGTTTCCGATGTAAATATCATGCAAAATGACCTTGATGCAGGATCGGACAGCGAAATTTTCGACACCGTTTACGGCAAGATAGGCGGCATTATATGCTTTGATTCGATATATGACAGCATCGTGCGCGATTCGGTTCGTGACGGTGCGCAGCTTATAGCTCTGTCGACCAACGATTCATGGTATCGCGATTCGGCGGCGGTGTATCAGCATAACAAGCACGCGGTCCTTCGCGCAGTTGAGAGCGGACGGTATCTGCTACGTGCGGCAAACACCGGTATTTCGAGCATCATATCGCCTACAGGTGAGGTGATGAAGAGTATCGGCGCGCAAAAAGAGGGATATATCACCGAAAATATTGTTTTCAGAAACAGTGCCACCCCGTACGCGAGATCGGGCAACGTGATCGTGTTCTTCTCGGTAATCTTAATGGGCATGTTTGTTGCATTTAAATATACCTTCGTAAAACATGACAAAAAAGAACCGCCCAAACCGATAAATAGGAAAAAAGGCAAAACAAAATAAAAAAACAATGCGTGTCAGTTGACACGCATTGTTTTTTACTCAAATTTGTTGTCAGGCAGCTTGCTTATCGTACAGCTCGTGTTGGAGGGGCATAAGTGGGAGGAAAGGCACTCGTAATGCGCCGGATTCTGAGCTGTATTTCGTACGATTATCACGTTGTCGTCTATGCGCGAGCAGTATTTTTGCGAGATGTCGCGGTATACGCGCTTTGCATAGGGCGCAAACGTCTCTTTTTCAAACATTATTGTGTCACCGTCTTCGCATACGGTAAAACGTAGGCGAAGACTCCTTTCGTTTTTTCATTTTTCGTCACTTTTTCGGTCGCAATACTATTATTGCTCAAAGCGAGAAAAATATACTTTTGTCAGTTTTTGTCTTGCTGTTTAAAAACGCCAAAGCGGGAGAAAATAACAGAGGAAGATTCCAAAAAATAACCTTTAATGCATTTACATTGAAAACGGAGAAAAGAAAATGAACATAACACGAGGAGATATCTACTATGCCGATCTCAGTCCCGTTGTCGGCTCGGAGCAGGGAGGAGTGCGTCCCGTGCTCATCGTGCAAAACGACGTGGGCAACCGTTACAGCCCGACCGTTATTGCGGCGGCGATAACGAGCAGGATCGACAAGGTCAAATTGCCCACTCACATTGAGGTCAGCCGTGCAAGCTGCTCGATCGACGGCGACGGAGGAGGGCTGCAGCGCGATTCGGTGATATTGCTCGAACAGATACGCACAATAGACAAGCGCAGGCTCAAAGAAAAAATGGGACATCTCGATGACGCCCTCATGCGTCAGGTCGACGAAGCGATATCGGTGAGCTTCGGGCTGGTGCCTGCCGATACAATGCCCGACAACGGCGCTATCGGCTGATTGTTAAAATTGTGTGAATTTCATTTTTTGTCGGCTATATTCAAAAAATATGCTTGATTTAAATGAAAAAATATAGTACAATGCTGTGTAAATGAAAGCTCGTTAAGAGCAAATTATAGGAGTGTATTTATTATGGCATTGGTAACAACTACCGAAATGTTCAAAAAAGCATACGAAGGCAAGTATGCAATAGGCGCGTTCAATATCAACAACATGGAGATTATCCAGGCTATCACCGAAGCCGCTATCGAAAATAAATCTCCCGTTATTTTGCAGGTATCCGCAGGCGCACGCAAGTATGCAAAGCCCGACTACCTTATCGCTCTTGCAGAAGCTGCAGTTAAGGACACCAACGGTCTTGACTTTGCTCTCCACCTCGACCACGGCGCAGACTTCGAGATCTGCAAGGCGTGCATCGACAACGGTTTTACCTCCGTTATGATCGACGGTTCTCACTTCGATTACGAAGAGAACATCGAAGTTACCAAGAAGGTCGTTGAATACGCGCATGCGCACGGCGTTGTTGTCGAAGGCGAACTCGGCGTTCTCGCAGGCGTTGAAGACGATGTTGTTGCGGAACACTCGTCCTACACCCGTCCCGAAGAAG
>JAFXHW010000236.1 GCA_017533545.1 Clostridia bacterium | reverse complement strand
GAAAAGGAGATCGCCTCATCCGATCCCGCGCTTCGCGATATCTGCAAAACGAAATACCCCATCGTGCTCGTGCACGGAGTCTTTTTCAGAGACAGCAAGGTGTTCAACTATTGGGGACGGATTCCAAACACCCTCAAATGCCACGGCGCCACCATTTTCTACGGTCAGCATCAGTCGGCGCTCACCGTAAAGGAGAGCGCACGCGAGCTGTCCCACCGAATCAAGCTGATCATCGAGCGATCGGGCTGCGAAAAGGTGAACATCATCGCCCACTCAAAAGGCGGGCTTGACTGCCGCTATGCCATATCGGAGTTCGGCCTTGCTCCCTACGTCGCATCGCTGACCACCATCAACACTCCCCACCGCGGCTGCATATTTGCCGAAAAGCTGCTCTACGCCATACCGGACAAGATAAAAAACAAGGTCGCCAAGGCATACAACGTCACTTTGACCGCGCTGGGCGACGAAACGCCCGACTTTCTTGCGGCGGTACGCGATCTGACAAACGAAGAGTGCGTCAAGCGCAACGAAATGCTCACCTTCCCCGACGGAATTTACGCCCAGAGCGTCGGATCGGTAATGACCCACCCGCGCAAAGGACCCTTCCCCTTCAATCTGTCACACAGATACGTCAAAAACTACGACGGCGAAAACGACGGACTTGTCGGCGAGCATTCCTTCTCTTTCGGCGAAAAATACACCCTTCTCCGCACCGAAAGCGATCGTGGCATCTCGCACGGCGACATGATCGACCTCGGGCGTGAAAACCTTCGTGATTTCGACGTCCGCGCATTTTACACCGATCTTGTAAGCGATCTGCGCAAAAAAGGATTTTAGTCAAGAAACGTTGACCAATTATTTATTACTCACATAAAAAAGCCATATAAAAAGGAGCCCCTTTCAAATGAAAAAGATAATTTTGATTGCTTTCAGCCTGATTTTATGCTGTTCTTCGCTTTTCTCATGCAACAGCGGCGACACTCCCCCGATTGACGAAGCCGAGGAAAGCAAAACGGCCGGCACAACATCCGAAGAAAGCGAAAACGACACCATCACCGTCGGCAAAAAGGGCAAAGGCAGCTCGTTTCAGATCGTTTACGGCGAGGACGACGGCGAGGCATCGAAATCGGCGATCTACCTTGCAAACGCCTTCAACAATCGCATGAAAATACTTACAAAGTGCATCGGAGATGCCGACGCGGACAAAGAAAAGGACACCGAGATCCTTATCGGTGCCATGTCCAGACCCGAATATACCGAGCTGAAAAATACTCTTGACGAAGACGAATATGCCATCAAAGCGGTCTGCGATGGCGAAAAAACAAAGATCGTTATTGCCTACAAAGGAGATGATGCACTCATGTGCGCTGTCAACCGATTTGTAAACGAATACGTCGGAACGGACGAAAAGGGCATTTTCCTGCCTGCCGACCTTGATATCAAAGGAAATGCAAGCGATATGGACGCGATAATCGTTTCGAAGCTGCCCAGGCTCCGCGATCCTTTCATTCTCGTTGAAGACGGAACATACTACGCCTACGGAACAGGCTGGGTATGCTACAAAAACACGTCGGGCGATCTCCGCGGCGATTGGGAATATCTCGGCGTGGTCGCCGAAAAGCCCGCCGAATCGGACGGCAACTATTGGGCGCCCGAAGTTCACAAGTACAACGGAGCATACTATATGTTCACCACCTACTATTCAACGGTCACTCAGCATCGCGGATGCACCGTTTTAAAGTCGGACAACCCCGAAGGTCCCTTCGTTGAAATATCAAACGGTCATGTCACCCCGAGCAGCTGGGATGCCATCGACGGCACTCTCTACGTTGATGATGATGGACAGCCCTGGATGATCTTCGTCCATGAGTGGACGAGCACAAACGACGGCATCGGCCGCATGGATGCGGCAAAGATGTCGGACGATCTCACCCATTTCATCTCCGAACCCATCGAGCTTTTCCGCGCCGACAGCCCCGTATGGTCAAAGGCTCAGGTAACCGACGGATGCTTCCTCTATCGCTGTGAGGACGGCCAGCTTCTCATGCTCTGGTCGAACAACGACAGCGCGGGATACTGCATCGGCGTGGCGAGATCGGAAAGCGGCAAAGTGGACGGCAAATGGGAGCAAGACAAGGAACAACTCTATTCCAAGAATATGCCCGGCGCCGAATATGACGGAGGCCACGGCATGATCTTTTACGATACCGCCGGTCAGATGTATCTGAGTATGCATTCGCCCAACTCCGCCGTCGGCGATCGTGTTGAAACTCCGGTGTTTATCCCCGTGCGCGAGCAGAACGGCTCCATTGTGTGGGACCTTTACGGAGAATAAAGATAAAAAACCACCCCTGCGGGTGGTTTTTTTGATTGTGTTTTATTTTAATACTGCGGTGCCTCAATGGTGTTGTTTTCGGCGGATGCTTCGGTATTTTCCTTAGAAGTTTCCTTGAGGAAGAGATAAGCGTTTGTTTGGGTCGCATTATAATAGGGAATTACCCATATTCCGGCAATGCCTAATGTAACGGTGCAAAGTAACGCCCAGCCGAGGAAAGAAAGGTCAAGAACGAAGAGCTCCATTTTGTGACCATCTGTCATAGCCTTCGATTCATTGATGCATTCAAGAGCACCCTTGCCTTTGTTTTCCGCAAGAATGTAAAATGACATTGTGTATGAATATGCCTTAACAATACCGGGAATGAAGAAGAGGAGCGACCAGAGGAATGTAAAAAGTCCGACAAGGAATGTTACCTTAAATGCGCTGAAGAAATCGTCAAATCCGCAGAATGCATCACCTGCATCAGGCTTCTCGCCACGGCACACCATGAGGTAAACGCGGATGGTACTGAGGGTAAATGCGGGAATAACAATAAGTGTCGAAATAAGTGAGCCAACCTTGGGGACAAGGCTCAGCAAGCCTGCGGCAGCACCGGAGCAAACGCCGATAAGCAGCATTAT